>JAOZLU010000245.1 GCA_029934695.1 Desulfobacterales bacterium
GCAGGAGAGTCATCGGCAAACATTTCGGACGGGGTTGCAAACCCCGTCCGGCAGGGACAAACCTGCAGGAGAGTCATCGGCAAACATTTCGGACGGGGTTGCAAACCCCGTCCGGCAGGAGAACCCCGTCCGGCGGGATGACAAACTTGTCACTTGGGTACAGCCATGAAACTCCACAAAATGCCTGCTCCGATTGCAGAGCCGATAACTCCCGACACATTTGGCCCCATGGCATGCATGAGAAGAAAATTTGTCGGGTCTTCATGCTGGCCCACATGCTGAACCACGCGGGCAGAATCGGGAACCGCTGATACCCCTGCCGCGCCCAGAAGCGGATTGATTTTTTCCTTTAAGAAGAGATTCATAATTTTTGCAAAGATCACGCCGGATGCCGTTGCAACCCCGAACGCCAAAGCGCCGAGCACAAAAATACTGACGGACTGGGGTGTCAGAAAGACATCCCCCTGGGTGCTGGCACCGACGGTCATGCCCAGCAATATGGTCACGCTGTCAATAATTGCTGTCCGGGCTGACACGGCAAGACGTTCTGCGACAACACATTCCTTGAGCAGATTGCCAAAAAATAGCATCCCAAGAAGGGGTAATGCCGCGGGTGCCAGATAACAGCAGAGCAGGAAGCCGATGATGGGGAAAATGATCTTCTCCTTTTTTGAAACCTCACGAGGCTCTTCCATTCTTATCAGCCGCTCCTCCCGCGAAGTGAGGAGTTTCATAATCGGCGGCTGAATGACCGGAACCAATGCCATGTAGGAATATGCGGCGATAGCAATCGGGCCGATCAGATTCGGTGCGAGTTTGGCTGTCAGAAAAATGGCCGTAGGCCCGTCAGCGCCTCCGATAATGCCGATGGATGCGGCTTCGTTAGGCGCAAATCCCAAGGCCAGCGCACCCAGAAACGTCAGAAAAATTCCCATCTGGGCAGCGGCTCCCAAAAGCATCAGCAAGGGTCTCGCAAGCATCGTGGAAAAATCGGTCATCGCGCCGATACCCAGAAAAATCAGCGGCGGATAGATACCCGCTGTCACCCCGAAATAGAGGTAATGCAAAACGCTGTTATTTTCATATATTGAGAGTCCGAGTCCCTTGAAAACAGGGACATTCCCCATCAGAATACCAAATCCGATCGGAATCAGAAGAAGCGGCTCATATTGCTTTGCGATCCCGAGATAAATAAATATCATGCCGATCAGGATCATGATGACATAGCGATAGTCGGCCATTGCAAAACCGGTGTTGGATATAAATTTCAACAGCAACTCTGTTACATTTTCCATTGATTAACCCTAATTCCTTTCCTTATTTTTGTGTTTCAGGACATTGTCAAGCCCTATTCATTCCAATGAAAATAACCCTTTCCGTCAGGGACAATGCGTTTTGACCTAAGCAGAGCATTCATCGTTGAATGCGGATGTGACAGCCCACATTTCTCAGAAAGTTTGAGAAGCTCCGGAAGCGAAAACGGATCCTCCATCCGTTCCGTCAGAAGTTTGAACTGACGGGCAGATTCCTCCATATTCTGTGGCAAAGGAAAATCAGGCATGGCGGTTGTTTCTTCCTTCTGCCCCATGTTCTTTAATCGTTCATAATATATTCCCCGTTCATCCCAAAGTTTAAGGACCTTGTGGAGTTGGGAAATTATAAGAGCAAGCAGCGTAAGGCCCGTAAAGACGATGGATATTCCCACCGCAGAGATGGCCCAGCCGTTATGAAACGCTATTGCTTCCAAACCTTTCACATTAACACCTCCTTGTTCATTTAAATTGATTTTTTATTTTCATAAAGCCGTCCTTTAAAAATGCACAGAAACACTTCACCTGACAGTTGTAAGTTCTTCCAACCTCCTGAAATCACTGAGGCCGAATATTTCCCGCCACAGTATATTGAACTCAACGATTTCAGATGGTTGCGGGCGTACTTTTAACTTTCTGTTTTTAACTGTCGGGTTAAGGAAACAAGTTTTTTGAAAAATCAGACTTTTCATGGTTGGAATGAAAACATTGCTCCCAAAAAACTGAATTTTTCCTGATCAGATGGAAAAAACTTTTCCCTGATGTTTCATTGACAGAAGATCAAAATCCGCCTCCAGATGGCGAAAATTTACCACAGGCTATATCATTGTTGAATCCGTTAAATCAAGAAATAGATGGTGAGCATATCAATTTTCTTCATTTTCTTTTTATTCCCCTTTGACAAAAGGCATCCGTTCCTCAGCAACTGTGTTGATTTTCCTCATAATTTTATCGCTCAACCCCGAGTTTTCCTGAATCAGGCGCAAAAATTCCTGTGCTGACATTGTCAGGATTTCACCGTCCGTCAGGGCTACTGAGGTCCCCCTGTACTTAAAAGGGGGAACTACTGTGGACCAGCCCATGATATCCCCTTTTTTATGCAATGTAAATGCCCGATTTTCTTTAAAATAGAGCATAAAATTTCCTGACAGAATAACAAAAAAGGTATGGGCAGGGTCGTCCCTTCGGGTAAGGACTTCCCCTTCTGTCACCCTCGCGGAGTTCATCAGGGGAGCAATCTGCTCCAATTCTTTGTATGCAAGCCCCTCAAAAATATCCAATGATTCAAGTGTCCCAATGTCCGTTGGCATTTTACTATCCTCTCCTTAATAAAAATTTAAATATTCAAATATTCAAAACCTGTAAAGCCATGATGCAAATATTGTGCAAATATTGAAATATCTGTCAAAAAATTTGAAAAAAGCGGAAAGGGGAAAAAAGAAAAAAGGAAAAAAGAACCCTGTAAAATCTGACAGAACATTGCGGACGGGGTTGCAAACCCCGTCCGGCAGACAGGCTGTATCCGCGGTTCACAATGAGAAAGCTGTTCCTTATATACAGATACCTGAAAACATTATAGCGAGGTACTTACAAAGTGTTCAATTTGAACATTCTGTATTGTACAAAGTGTTCAATTTGAACACTTTGTATATACGCTCCATTTATTTTCATAGTTATATGTCATTAATATTATGAAATAAAAACAGCTTATTAAAAAAAATAGCATTTTTATTGAAGTGCATGGCACTGTCTTTGCAATTATAGTTCTTTGTCATTATGAAAATTAAGCGGAGGAGGTGGTAAAATAAAAACAGAGTTGGAAAGTAAATTATATGGGAATAATGAATTTAAATGTCAGTAAAAAATTGAAAGGAGAAGTGAAAATGAAAAATGCAAACGTAATGAACATCAGCACGATCATGTCAGTGCTGATTGCCCTGTTAACAATTATGATTCTGATGCAGGGGCAGACGGCCTTGGCACTTTCAACAACAATGATTTTGGGAATTGACGATGACAGTGACAAGTTTGCCCTCTATGATCTGGAAACTAACGAGGCCAGACTTCTTGATGCAACAATTCTGTCCGGTGATGATCGGGGAAACGGAAGGGCACCGAAGGAAATCGAAAGTCTGACTTATGGAGGGGACGGCATATTCTACGGTGTCCAGTCTTATAATTGGAAAACAACGAGCCAGTTGTACAAGTTTGAGATCAGTGATGATCTGAATGATATTACTGTGGAAACGGTGGGCACCGGCTTTGATGCCTCAAATATTGATGCTGTTGAGTATGCAGACGGTATGCTCTATGCGGTGGATAACAGCAGGAACAAGAACGAATTGGTGGCTGTTGATACGCTCACCGGGCAGGTTGTTGGTCGTAAATCCGTGACAGGAGACAGCGGTGCCAAAAAGTTTGAAGGTCTCGCGTATAAAGATGGAATACTGTACGGCAGCGCCACAACAAACGATGGGAAAAAGAGATCTGACGGAAGCCTGACCACCGGAGATCACAGCAGTTCTCTCTATACGATAGACCTCGTTACAGGAGAGGCCGGCCTTGTGGGCCAGATCGGATTCGGTCAGGTCGAATCGCTGACTTTTGCGGGTGACACTTTATACGGAACTTCTGACACAAGCGACGCTTTTCTTGAAATCGCCCTGCTGTTGGAAGATACGGGGGGGAATCTTGGAAAAGTTTTGTCTGATTGGGGGAGCGATATAGAGGGAATTGCAGGTAATTCAATGCCAGATGCGGCGGAGTCCCCGGAACCGGCCACAATGTTCCTTCTGGGTGCTGGTCTTGTCGGTCTTGCTGCCCTGAAGAGAAGATTTGACAAATAGTCAGAGTACATTGTTCTGTGAATAACGCATGAAGAGGGAAAGCAGGGTCTTTTTGGCCCTGCTTTTTTTATTCAGGCTCTAAATAAGTAAGTAGCAGTGAATAACCGAATAATTTCCCTCTCCTGCCGGAAATGACAGATCCGAACCAAATCCGAACCATTCATGCCTGCTCATCTTTTGAGGAACAGGCTCTGCAAGACCTGATTTCAGAAACAGACGGCAATAAAAAAGGCATCTGAACTGTCAGGATTTTCCCCGTGTGTATGAAAATATAAAATATCGCCCTTCTCCGGTTGAATTACAAAACAAAATCGAATTATGATTTTTCAAATCGGCATATTAATGTTGGATAAGGCAAAGGCTCTTCTTGGTGAAACTGAACGCTAAATTAAGAGTTGAGGACTGAAGTTCAGAGTTTGTTTAATCCAAAAAAATGAAATTGCCGTTGATATTAAAAAAAGCTTGACATTAAAAAAAGTGGGGATTATTATAAATGTAATATTGGGGAAGAAACAATATGCTTGATAAGTAAGGAGGTGATAATTTAACAGGTTTGATCGGAAAGTGTTTGGTAACAATTTGATAAAGGTAAATTTTAATGCTTTAAAAAAAATGGAGGTGTAATATGAAAAAGGTTCTGACAATTTTGGCAATTTCAAGTTTAATGGTGGCTTTTTTTGCCGCCAGTTCGTGGGCACTTACTTATGGTTTTACAAACATTACTTCCAACAGCACTGACAATGCTGCAACCGGAGAGGCTCAGTTGTTTTTTGATATTACAGACGCGGGAAACAGCCAGGCCCTGTTTACATTCAGCAACAGCGATGATCTTGGGGATTTGTCTTCAATCACCCAGATTTATTTTGAGAATAACGCCGGGATTCTTGATGGCATAGTTGAAGTGACAACGGGAAATGACGGTGTTGATTATCTGATCGCAGGGCGCGCCGGAAACCTTCCGGGCGGGAATACGCTTGATCCGAGATTCGATGCAGATTTTGAGGTTTACCCGAACCAGCCGACAGCACCGAACGGTGTAAATCCCGGCGAATCCATGTATGTTCTCTTTAGTTTGGCAGGAACTTATGACGAACTCGTCGCAGCATTGGAGAGCGACGACCCGAACAACAATATGAGGGTGGGCTTTCATGTTCAGGCATTTGATGACGGCGGAAGTGAAGCCTTTGTAAATAATTTGGTGGCAGTGATTACTGAAACACCGGATCCGACACCGACACCGGATACGGGTGAGGCTCCCGAGCCTGCGACAATGCTCCTTCTGGGCGCGGGCCTTGCCGGTCTTGCTATACTGAGGAAAAAGTTTAACAAATAGACAGAGCCAACTGTGTTCTGTGAATAATGTATGAAAAAAAAAGCAGGTCTTTGAAACCCTGCTTTTTTTGTTTCAGTGTTCTCCATTCCTCTGCCGGATATCCCGCTCTTGCCGGATATCCCGCTCTTGCCGGATATCCCGCTCTTGCCGGATTGATAAATCCGGCATACTGGGATGTTATTTTTATTTGGTCACAATTACCAAGAAGTATTTATCTCTGATTATAACGAATTTAGGAATCCCCCCGTGAACGTGAACATGTGCCTGTGAATAGAACATTGCACTGAGAGGACGCGTTGACGGTTCACGGACACGTTCCATTTCAGCACACCCATCTTTCTGATTCTCATAATAATCTAAAATAATTGCAAAAAAAAAATGCAATGGGTCAGAATGGCATGTTTCCTGCAATACTTTTTGTAAAACTTTCCACCATTTTTTTTCCAAAATAATGTAAGAAAAGTATTGTTTCTGTGTAGAGTGACAATGGAATGGGAGTGTGATTAAAATTAAATGCCTCATAAATGCTCTGCCATAAACAAAAAAACTGTCTTCAAAATTTTAAGCAGTTATTTCAACCTTTTAAATTTATAGAAATAATTATGTCAATTGCAGGGAAGCAGAAATATTTTTTATAATGAACGTGTTTAAAGTGGCAGAGAGGGAGAAAGGGGGGATAATCTGTTTACCTTCTGATGCTATGTGGCTTTATCACCTTTTTTATTTTATCACCTTTTTACAGAAGTAATGGAGGGAATACAATGGAAAGCAAATTTCCAAAGAGAACCGGTACCAAGTATCTGAACATCATACTTGTACTGGGGCTGATTGCTATTGCTGCATTCGGCTGTAGCAGCGACGGAGGAGACGATGATGCCTCCCCTGTTATTAAACAGGGCCGGTTTCTGGACTCAGCGGCAGAAGGGGTAGAATATGAGACCCCCACCCAGTCCGGTGTGACAGACTCGGACGGCACATTTGATTATGTGGATGGCGAAACCGTTAATTTTTCCATCGGAGATATCGAATTAGGCGAAGCTGTGGCTGATTCGGTTATAACCCCGGTTGATCTGGTAGAAGAAGCGACAGACGAAACGGATACGGAAGTTACCAATATCTCCAGGCTTTTACAGACTCTGGACGATAATGGTGATCCGGATGATGGTATTTCCATTACCGAGGAGGTAAGAGCTGCCGCTGTTGAGATGACTGTTAATTTCAGTTTAAGCATCATTCTCTTTGAAGCTGATGTTGAAACTGTAATATCTTCTCTGACAGCCCTTACAAGCGCGGGAGTGAGAGTTTTGGTCTCTGTTAATGTCGCACAGACGCATCTGAGCAACACCTTGGATGATCTGGACGATGACGGAGACGGATATACTGAAAACGACGGCGACTGTGATGATGCAAATCCCAATGTGTATCCGGGAGCCGAGGATATCTGCAGCGACGGCATTGACCAGGACTGTAACGGCAGTGATCTGATCTGCGCGGGGGAACTGGATGCAGATGATGACGGCGATACATTCTCGGAAAATGCAGGTGACTGCAATGATACAGACGTCACGATTTATCCGGGTGCTGAAGAAATCTGTGATGATGAAATTGACCAGGACTGTGACGGCAGTGATCTTGCATGCGCCGACGTGGATGATGACGGCGACACCTTCACGGAAAACGCCGGGGACTGCAACGACGAAGATGCTTCGGTCTATCCGGGTGCTGAGGAAGTCTGCAGCGACGGCATTGATCAGGACTGCGACGGAGCCGATCTGACATGTCCCGAAGACATTGACGATGACGGCGACACCTTCACGGAAAATACAGGCGACTGCAATGACGCAGATGCCACGATTTATCCGGGTGCTGAAGAAATCTGTGATGATGAAATTGACCAGGACTGTGACGGCAGTGATCTTGCATGCGCCGACGTGGATGACGACGGCGACACATTCTCGGAAAATGCAGGCGACTGCAACGATGCAGATGCCACCATTTATCCGGGAGCCGAGGACACCTGCGGCGACACCATTGACCAGGACTGTGACGGAACAGATCCGGTCTGTCCGCCTGATCCGGCAGATGTTGACGATGACGGCGACACATTCTCGGAAAATGCAGGCGACTGCAATGACGCGGATGCAACCATTTATCCGGGAGCGGCTGAAGTCTGCGGCGACACCATTGACCAGGACTGTGACGGAACCGATCCGGTCTGTCCGCCTGATCCGGCAGATGTTGACGACGACGGCGACACATTCACGGAAAATGCAGGCGACTGTGATGACACCAATGCAGCCATTTATCCGGGAGCGGCTGAAGTCTGCGGCGACGGCATTGACCAGAACTGTGACGGAAGCGACCTGACCTGTCCCGAAGATGTTGATGATGACGGCGACACATTCACGGAAAATGCAGGAGACTGCAATGACGCGGATGCTACTGTGTATCCGGGTGCCGCCGAAGTCTGCGGCGACGGCATTGACCAGGACTGTGACGGAATATATCTGACCTGTCCTCCTGAGGAAGTGGATGATGACGGAGATTCATTTACAGAAAACGCGGGCGACTGCGATGACACCAATGCCGACATCTATCCGGGCGCGCTTGAAATCTGCGGCGATGACGTTGACCAGGATTGTGACGGCACCGATCTGACCTGTCCGCAAGATATAGACGACGACGAGGATACCTTCACAGAAAATGCAGGCGACTGCGATGACACCAACGCGGATATTTATCCGGGTGCGGCTGAAGTCTGCGGCGACGGCATTGACCAGGACTGTGACGGAACCGATCTCATCTGTGTCAATGATGACACAAATGCGGTAACTCTGTCCAACGGTTTTGAGGTCACTTTTGTCGAAGTGGTTTACAACGACGACAACACATCCACATGGCATTACACTGTCGAGGAACTGCCGGAAGCCAAAGACCTGAGCAACTGGGTACTGGAACTGCCGGACTGTGTCACTGTAGTCAGTGCCACACCTGATGTGTCTGAACTTGTGAATCCTGATCCCAATGCCCAACTCAACGGCATCAAATGGGAAACCACCGATGAATTCCAGACAGGCGAATTCTCCATCACCCTTGAAGGACTTTGGGCAGCAGGGACAGTCAACGTGGCTGTCAAGGGGCCGGATGTGGTTCTCGGAGAAATGGCCGGGCCTTCCTGCGAAGAAGCCGTATTGGATGAGGACGAAGACGGTTACGCGAGAAATGCCGGGGATTGTGACGACACCAATGCCTTGGTTAATCCGGATGCCGAAGAAATCTGCGGCGACGGCATTGACCAGAATTGTGACGGAACTGATCTGATCTGCCCTGAAGATACAGATGATGATCTGGACGGGCTTACAGAGAATGAAGGTGACTGTGATGACACAGACGCCACTGTTTATCCCATGGCCACAGAAATCTGCGGCGATGAAATTGACCAGAACTGTGACGGAACAGATCTTCTCTGTGCAGAAGATATAGATGATGATGCCGACACATTCACAGAAAACCAGGGCGACTGCAATGATGCAGAGGCCTCAATCTATCCGGGAGCCGAGGAAGTCTGCGGCGACGGCATTGATCAGGACTGCGACGGAGCCGATCTGACATGTCCCGAAGACATTGACGATGACGGCGACACCTTCACGGAAAATACAGGCGACTGCAATGACGCAGATGCCACGATTTATCCGGGTGCTGAAGAAATCTGTGATGATGAAATTGACCAGGACTGTGACGGCAGTGATCTTGCATGCGCCGACGTGGATGATGACGGCGACACCTTCACGGAAAACGCCGGGGACTGCAACGACGAAGATGCTTCGGTCTATCCGGGTGCTGAGGAAGTCTG
>JAOZLU010000246.1:0-5497 GCA_029934695.1 Desulfobacterales bacterium
ATGCTTTGGTTGTGATTATCTGAATCATCAGATGACAATATCGCAGTTGGCTTGTTTTCGTCAAGCTTTTTCTGTTTGATGTTTGATGTTTGATGTTGGATGTTTGATGTTGGATGTTGGATGTTTGATGCTGAATACTGATATCGAACATCGAACACCTAAATTTCTTGACAAAAACAGGCACATCTGCAAGTTGATGAAATACTTTTATGCATTCGGATATTCAATTTCCATAAAAAAACACTTGAGAATCAGAAATTATAATGTTGAAAAAGCAGAATTTTAAAGGGAAGACAGAACTGGTAGCCAACTGGGACACCCTGCAACGTATATTCATACGGCCTGAAAATGAGGAGGTCAGGGCCACCTTGGTGAAATACATGGAGCAGATTCTTTTCGGGCTGCATGATTTTCTGATGAAAAATGTCGGCATCACAGAGGAAGCAAGCCTCAAAGAGCTTTCAGACCGTTTCAGAGACAGCCGGATAAACAGGAACCCCTCCAAAAAACTTGCGGACGTTATCAAAGGCATTATTGAAAATATTGCCCCCCATGCTGTAAATGTGGCCTCCCCATATTTTATCGGACACATGACATCTGCCATTCCTTTTTTTATGGTCCATCTCCAGACCATTGTGGCCGCGCTGAATCAGAATCCCGTCAAACTGGAAACATCCAAGGTGGTTTCCATCCTTGAACGCCAGGTGCTCGCCAAAATCCACAGGATAATATATGATAAAAACGATGTTTTTTATGAGGAACACATCCAGCGCCCGGGCAGCACTCTGGGAAGCTTTGTGGAGGATGGAACCCTGGCCAACCTTACTGCCATCTGGGTGGCCAGAAACATTTTTTTCAAACCCTTATCCGGATTTGCCGGCGTTGAAAAAGAAGGACTGGCAGTTGCATATCAGGCCTACGACATTGAAAGATGTGTGGTTCTGGTATCACAGCTGGCTCATTATTCTTTGCGAAAATCAGGAGGGGTTCTGGGCATCGGAAATGAAAATATTCTTCCTGTGGATGTGGACAGTAGCAACAGAATGAATATGGGCAAACTGCAAACTGCTATCCGAAACCTGCAAAAAGGGCCAGGGCCAAAGACCAGAATCCTGGCGGTGGTGGGAATTGCCGGAACCACAGAAACAGGCACAGTGGATCCCCTGCCGGAAATTGCTGAAATATGTGCTGAAAATGGAATACACTTTCATGCGGACGCGGCCTGGGGCGGTCCGGTCCTGCTGTCGAAAAAATACAGGTCCCTGCTTTCCGGCACAGAGCAGGCAGATTCGGTCACCATTGACGGGCACAAACAGTTTTATATGCCCATGAGCTGCGGCATGATTTATTTTAAAGATCCCCATATCATGGATACTGTGGCTTACCACGCAGCCTATATCAACCGCCCAGGTTCTGTGGATTTGGGAATCCGGTCCCTGGTCGGGTCCAGGGCAGCCATGTCCCTGATACTGGGGAGCGCACTGGAAATCATGGGGGCCCGAGGCTACGCCCTGCTGATTGATCACGGAATAGAAACAGCTCATGCCTTTGCAGAGGAAATAGAGGCAAGACCGCTTTTTGAACTGGTGACATCTCCCCAACTGAATATTCTGACTTACAGAATTTTTCCCGAAGATATAAAAAGAGAATGGAATAAGGCGGATTGTCAAAAGAAAAAAACACTGCTTGCAGGATTGAATAACATCAACATCACCGTGCAGCGGCTCCAGAGGGAGGCAGGCAAAAGCTTTGTTTCCAGAACAACGCTGAAACGGAGGGGGTGTGAAGACATGGTTGTATTGCGCGTCGTGATTATGAATCCCATGACCACAATAGATATCATTGGGGAAATTCTGGATGAGCAGGAAGACATTTATCATCGTCAATTTATGTGCGCTCAGGGTTGACAATTCAAAATTAACCCCCATTATATCAGTGATCAGAAATGCAAACTTCGGCGTGAGCTCAGTCGGACGCTCAGTCAGATGGATGGGTGCAGTGAACCCACCTTATGCTGATAACTGATAAAAAGGAGTATAAGGAGTATAGTATGGATAGCAAAAAAGAAACACATCAATTCAAAACTGAAGTTCAGCAACTGTTGAACCTCATTATCAATTCGCTCTATTCTAATAAGGATATATTTCTGAGGGAACTGATCTCCAATTCTTCCGATGCCATTGACAAGCTTCGCTTCCAAACCCAGACAGAACCTGATATCCTCGGGGATGACACCGAGTTCAGAATCAAAATCGTCGCGGATAAGGAAAAACGGACGATTGAAGTGTCTGACAACGGCATCGGCATGACATCCGATGAAGTCCTGGAAAATATCGGAACCATCGCCAAAAGCGGGACAGCCGCTTTTCTGGAAGCGATGGAAGCATCCAAAAAGCAGGATCTGCTGACCCCGGAACTGATTGGCCAGTTTGGTGTCGGTTTTTACAGCTCTTTTATTGTTGCTGAAAAAGTGACGCTGATTACCAGGGCCGCGGGATCGGAAACCGCAACCCGCTGGGAATCCTCAGGAGACGGTTCTTTTACCATTGAGGAAACAGCAAAGGATTCCCGGGGGACCACAGTGATCCTGAATCTGAAAAAGCCGGAAAAAGATGAACAGGATTTCACTGAGGAATGGACCATCCGCGGCATCATCAAGAAGCATTCGGATTTTGTCAGTTATCCCATTCTCATGGATGTTGAAAAGGATGAACCCATCCCTGAAAAAGAACAGATCCTTGACAAAGACAACAAGCCTGTGGCCACCACCCGGAAGGTCAGGAAAGAAGAGACCCTGAACTCCATGAAAGCCATCTGGGCCAGGGACAAAAAAGAGGTTTCCGATGATGAATACAAGGAATTTTACAAGCATATCAGCCACGACTGGAATGATCCGCTCACCCATATTCATCTGAAGCTTGAAGGCACAACTGAATACAGTATGCTGCTGTACATCCCTTCAAAGGCGCCTTTTGATATGTTTCATCAGGAACGCAAGCACGGGATTCAACTTTACTGCAAACGTGTTTTTATCATGGAAGACTGCAAGGAACTGCTGCCGGAATATCTGCGTTTTGTCAAAGGTGTTGTGGACGCGCCGGATCTGAACCTGAATGTCAGCCGTGAAATTTTGCAGCAGGACCGTCTCGTAAGGAATATCCACAAAAATGTTGTCAAAAAAATTCTGGACCTGCTTGCCGGCATGGAAAAAGACGAATATGAAAAATTTTACAATGAATTCGGGCCGGTAATCAAGGAAGGGACTCATACAGACTGGGAAAACAAAGACAAAATTGCGGAGCTGATCCGATACAAAACAACCAAATCCGACGGTGATCTTGTATCCCTGGCAACATACATTGAGAATATGAAACCGGATCAGAAGGAAATTTACTATATTACCGGGGATAACCTCTCTTCACTGATTGACAGTCCGCATCTGGAACAGTTGAAGGAAAAGGACTATGAAGTTCTGCTGATGACAGATCCTGTGGATGAATGGGTCACCATGTCTCTGACGGAGTATAAAGAGAAGAAGCTGAAGAGTGCTGAAAAAGGGGACTTGGACTTGGAACTGGACAAGGTGGATGACAAGAAGAAAGATGAATACACCGCTTTGTTTGAGTACGTCAAATCCTTTCTGGAAGACAAGGTCAAGGAAGTGAGACCGTCTTCCAAGCTCAAAGATTCTGTATGCTGTCTGTCAGGAGACGCCAACGACATGAGCGCTTACATGGAAAAGCTCCTCAAATCATCCGGTCAGGAAGCCCCCGGGGTGAAACGGGTGCTGGAGGTGAACGTGGATCACCCTGCCATTGCCGGAATAAAAGATTTGTTTGAAAAAGACAAGGATAATGAAAGATTGAAGGATTACAGCAACCTGCTCCTTGATATGGCGATTATCGGTGAAGGGGGCAAGGTGGAAAATCCCTCAAGGTTCAGCAAAATGGTCGGTGATCTGATGTCCAACGCTTTATAAACATTGAAAAGCCGGAACAGACCTCCGAGGTTTTTAAAACCTCGGAGGTCTATGTACTGCTGACAGACCTCCGACAGACCTCCGACAGACCTTCTGACAGACCTCCGAGGTTTTTAAAACCTCGGAGGTCTTGCACTTGCCTTATTCTTTTTGCTGTGCTAACTTCCCTTGCATACAGTGTTTAATAATAAAAAATTATATGGAGCGCAATGTTTCTGCTTTGTGTATTTCCAGACAGAAGCATGAAATTGCCCGGGAGTTCTCACAAAGCAAAGCATTGTACTTCGGGCGGTCTGAGTTGCAAATAAATGACTTGCCCTTTGCAGGAGACAATCAGAAAGTAAAGCCTTGTATCCGGACAGTCTGCTTGTGTCAGATCGCTTTTCATTATGCCTTTGCGACTCTGCTGACAAACAGTGTCTGAAATCTGTTTTGCCAATGCTTTTCCCCCTGATTATAATGAAAAAACGCCCCGGTTTAAGTTCGCAGCCGCTCTGACCATTGTCTTAAGTTTCGGAAGGAAAATGGCATGGATTTTTTGCAAAAGTCTGATCAGAACACCAATCAACAATTTAATCTTGACTGTCAGTTAAGCAAACTCTCACACGACAGAAATCTCAACAAACTTCTTAAAACGGTTGTCAGAGAAGTCAAGCGTTATGCAGAAGAGCAGATTAAGCATATCAGACAGGGTGCGGAGATCGGAAAAGCCCTTTCCGCTGAAAAAGACATCGGCAAACTTCTGGAAATGATCGTTGATGAAGCCAGGGCCATGTCCAGAGCCGACGCAGGCACATTATATACTCTCAGCAGGGACAAAAACTGTCTCCGTGTCAAGATATTGCAAAACGATACCATGGGAATCAGGATAGGCGGAACGGAAAATGCTGAAATCAGCTCACCCGTTGAGCCGCTTACCCTGCCCAATGTGCCGCTTTACAGCAAGAAGGGAGACGACAACTATTCCAATGTTTCGTCTTATGTGGCCCTGACCGGTAAAACTGTGAATATCCCGGATGTGTATGAAGCCGAAGGATTTGATTTCTCAGGAACAAGAAATTATGATGAGAAAACAGGGTACCGTTCCAAGTCCATGCTGGTCATCCCTCTGAAAAATTATGAAAAAAATATCATCGGCGTACTGCAACTCTTAAATGCCAATGATCCTGACACAGGCGAAGTCATCCCATTTCCCCAGGATTATGTGGATCTGATAGCGTCCCTGGCCTCACAGGCTGCTGTGGCCCTGACAAACACCCAGCTCATTCGGAATCTTGAAGATCAGATAAAGCGTATCAAAAGGGCCGCTGAGATCGGAAAGGCACTTTCGGTGAGGGACAATATCAATGAACTTCTGGAAATGATTGTTGATGAAGCCAGAGACATGTCCGGAGCTGATGCAGGCACTTTATACATTCTTGATAAAGACAAAAAACTCCGATTTGAGATATTGCAGAACGACACCATGGGCATCAAAATGAGGGGAATGGACGACCATAAAGAGATTGTCCTGCCTGA
>JAOZLU010000246.1:5597-9342 GCA_029934695.1 Desulfobacterales bacterium
CAGGCGCTTCAGACCATAAAAGATTTGTTCTATGCCTTTATCAGGAGCATTGCCACTGCCATTGACGAAAAATCCCCCTACACAGGAGGACATGTTAACCGGATGGTGAGTCTGACCATGATGATCGCCGAAAAGATCAATGAAACCGATGCTGCCCCTTTTGAAGACAGACAGTTCAGCGAGGATGAGCTGGAAGAATTGCGTATGGCGGCATGGATGCATGATGTCGGCAAGATCACCACACCCGAATATGTTCTGAATAAGGAGACAAAGCTTCAAACCGTCTATGATCGTATTCACGCAGTTGAAACAAGATTTCAGCTGATCGCCAAATCTGTTGAAAACGAATACCTGCAACGGAAAATCAGGATTCTGCAAGAGGCCTCTTTGGCAGAGGGCAGGGTGGTTTTTCAACTGGAAATGGAAAGATTGGACAGAGAGCTTGCCGACAGGCTGGAAATCCTTCGCCGGGAGATTGAATTTATCAGATACTGCAACAATACCGGGGATTTTATGAGCGATGAGCAGGTGGAACACATGAAGAAAATTGCAGGCAAGACATACACAGAGGATGGTGTGGAGTATCCGTATCTGAGTGATGATGAAGTCATGAATTTATGTATCCGGAAGGGGACCCTTAACGCAGAAGAGCGTGAATCAATTGAGAATCATGCCCGGATGACATACAAAATCTTATGTGCGCTCCCCTTTCCCAAGTCGCTTGAAAATGTGCCGGGTTATGCGGCTGCACACCATGAAAAGCTGGACGGATCAGGTTATCCCCTGAAACTTTCAGGAAAGGATCTGTCTTTGCAGGCCCGTATTATGGCTGTTGCAGATATTTTTGAGGCCCTGACCGCCAGGGACCGGCCCTATAAAAAACCGATGAAACTTTCAGAGGCAATCAGGATACTGGGGTTTATGAAAAAAGATAATCATATAGATCCGGATGTTTTTGATTTATTTATCAGCAGCGGCCTCTGTTATGACTACGCAAAAAAAGAATTGAATCCGGATCAGATTGACAATTATGAATTATGAATTGCGATCACCATTCATCATTCATAATTCACCATTCACACGGATACTGTGTCCGGGAAGGATGTTCCCTGCAAGAACTCTTCCGGAAAGCTCCCTGTCGACCGGGGCCGGTACAGAGGGCATCTCGAAAACCGACCTGCCGTACCTCATCCATCGTGAGACATCCCGAGCCATCACTGTGACTACCGCAAACGGCAATATTAGGAGGCATTTGAAAAACAGAATCATCCCCATCCCGAGTCGCATTCGATTCTCCCTTCACGCCAGTCGGACCGGGTTAAAGATTATCTGCTCATTGAAAAAGACTTGACAAAACAAAAATACATACGCTACAAGGAAAGATGATTGTCTGGTTCTGATGGCTTTTATGGTGCCCGTAAACTTGAACCTGAACTTGGAATCCAGGCGTGAATACTCGCGTCTGAGTTAACATTTAAGTTCAAATTCAAATTCAAGGCTCCCTAATCAGAATATTTAGAATCAGGAATATTTTATGGTCTGTCTTATTTCTTGGAAAATATATGGCAAAGAAAAAATATTATGCTGTTGCCCGGGGACACAAGCCGGGTATTTATAAGGAATGGTACGGAGAGAATGGGGCGGAATCCCAGATTAACGGCTTTGCCGGTGCGCTTTATAAAGGTTTTTCTTCTTTAAAAGAGGCTGAGGTGTGGTTCTCGGAGGTTCGAAAATCGGGACTGGAAACTGGAAACTGGAAACTGGAAACTGGGAATTCAAAAGCAAAAAAGAAATCAGGGGCGAAAAAAAAGAAATGTGAAAATCGATGCTCGAAATCTGAAACGGACCAACAGGATACAAAAAGAGTATTCATCTATACGGACGGCGGATGTATCAACAATCCGGGTCCGGGCGGTTATGGTGTTGTCCTGCTTTACAGAAAACATCGCAGGGAACTATTCGGCGGTTTTCGGCGAACAACCAACAATCGCATGGAACTCATGGCCTGTATTGTCGGGCTGAATGCATTGAAGTGGAAATGCTCTGTAACCTTATACAGTGATTCAAAATATGTTGTGAATGGGATAGAGAAAGGCTGGGCCAGACGATGGCGGGCCAACCTTTGGATGCGGAATGAAACAGAGGCTGCGGAAAATGCTGATTTGTGGGAACAGCTGCTGTGTCGGTGTCAGGCACACGATGTTAAATTTGTCTGGGTGAAGGGACATGCGGGGAATCGGGAAAATGAATGTTGCGACAAACTCGCCACTCTGTCAGCTTCTAAGAAGGACCTGCCTCCTGATGAGGCTTATGAGAGCGGCAGGACAAAAGTAAAACCAGAACTTTTCGATGAAACTTAGTGGGAATGGTGGGTTTCGCTTCGCTCCACCCACCCTACATTTCGGATATTTTATTTTTTGGAAAAACCCTTAGTTTTCAAAAGTCAGAATAAGGAGAATATAACGAATGAAAGAAGCAGTCATTGTAAGCGCAGTACGAACACCTTTAGGCAATTTCAATGGTTCATTGGGCAATATCGGAGCAACCAAACTGGGAGCCATTGTGATTGAGGAAGCTGTCAGACGGGCCGGAATTGAGAAAGATGCGGTAAACGAAGTCATCATGGGCCAGGTACTCCCCTGCGGATATGGACAGAATCCCGCCAAACAGGCCGCAGTCCTCGCGGGGATGCCGTGGGAAGCAGAATGTATCACTATCAACAAGGTCTGCGGATCTGCTTTGAAATCTGTGATGCTTGCGGCCCAGGCCATTCAGCTCGGCGATGCAGATGTTGTGGTTGCGGGCGGCATGGAAAACATGAGTCTGACACCGTATTACCTGGAAAAAGCCCGTTCCGGCTACCGCATGGGCCATGGACAACTGCTGGACCACATGATTCATGACGGACTGTGGGATATTGTCAATGATTTTCACATGGGCATGTCCAATGAACTGTGTTCCGAGAAATACGCTGTCACCCGGGAAGAGCAGGACCGATATGCTACTGAATCCTACCTAAGAGCGATGGTATCCATAAATTCAGGCAAGTTCAAAGATGAAATCGTGCCTGTTGAAATTCCCCAGCGGAAAGGTGATCCTGTCATATTCGACCAGGATGAATGCCCCAGAGAGACAAGTTACGAAGGCATGGCAAAGATGAGGGCCGCGTTTAAGAAAGACGGGGTGGGCACAGCAGGCAATGCGTCCATCATCAGCGACGGCGCGGCAGCAGTCATTGTCATGTCGAGAGAAAAAGCAGAGTCTCTCGGATGCGAAATCATGGCGACCATCGGTGCCCAGGCATCTTATGGCATTGACATGAAATATGTGCTTGTGGCTCCGATCTGGGCGATCCTCAAATGTCTCAAAAAAGAGGGTATCACCCAAGATGACGTTGAGCTTTACGAAATCAACGAGGCATTCAGCGGCTCCACAGTGGGGATACTCAAAGAACTCAGCTTAGATACGGAAAAAGTCAATGTGAACGGCGGTGCAGTCGCACTGGGACACCCCATCGGCGCGAGCGGATGCCGGGTGCTGGTCACGCTTCTCTATGAAATGATAAAACAGAATAAGAAAACCGGCCTTGCCTCCCTGTGCCTCGGCGGAGGAGAAGCGGTTGCGATGATCGTAAAAAGATAAAGCTGGATGTTCGATGTTGGATATTGGATGTTTGATATTCGATGCTCGATGCTTGATGCTTGAAAATTAACCCACAATCAAACATCAAAAATCAAAAATCAAA
>JAOZLU010000864.1 GCA_029934695.1 Desulfobacterales bacterium
AAAACAAAAGAGGGTTAGCCAATTGGCTAACCCTTTTTTTATGCCATTTATGAACGCCCGCAACTGACAACTTTCAACTTTCAACTTTCACTTTTCACTTTCACTTTTTCAATTTCACTTTTTCAATTTCACTTTTTCAATTTCACTTTCAATTTCAATTTTTCACCGACGAGAGACATGCTCATGAAAAAGATCATCGTATTTGTTATCGCCCTGATTATGCTTGCCGGAACAGTTTACGGTAGCGGCCATAAGATTACTTCCGATCTGTGGATCAGGGCTGTCATCAATACCAGTGAAAAAGGCCCCATTGAAGCTGTATGGCAAAGAGGCGGCAAAGGCACTACAGCAGGAGGAGATCGTATAATCTGGGGCTATTTTTATGCCAGCCCTGATGATGTCAGTTGGGGAAGTCCGCAAAACCCTGATGTGTTTGTCAAAATATGGTTTGACAGAAATGGGCGGGTGGATGTCAACTATTTCCATGTATCAGTTCCGGATATTGATGTGTATTCGGATTATCCTTATGACGGCTCCCCTGACCAACGTGTCACTGCAACCATGTATAAAAGGTATGTCAGGCACTATTATGAAAATGGTCAAAGTCATACAGATCACAGGTATGAAGATGGAAATTCCCCATCAGAATATTCGCCCACAGGCGAACCGTATTGGCATTCCACCAAAACAGGCATTCTCATATCAGCCATAATTGACACCGCTGAAAAAGGCCATATTGATCCTGTCTGGCATCAGGGAGGCGAGGGAACAACTGCCGGAGGGCACAATATTGTCTGGGGCTATTATTATGCCAGCCCTGATGATGTCAGTTGGGGAAATGAAAACAACCCTGATCTTTTTGTCAAAATCTGGTCTGATGCCAGCGGAAGAACAGACATAAATTTTTTCCATGTATCTGTCCCCAATATTGAAGTTTATTCTCTTCTGCCTTTTGTTGACAACAACACTAAGAGCGGAATGACAGTTATGGACAACAGATATGTCAGGTACGAGTACCCGATGACTTGTTCTGTGGAAGAGCAGAATGAATTTGTCTATAATGTGATGACCGGGACATATTTGTGGTATGACAAAGTGCCGAAAGTTGACTATGCCAATTATGCCTCGCCTGAGGAACTGCTGGAAGACATAAGGTATAAAGAACTGGATAAATGGAGTTATGTCACTTCAGCAGAAGAGCATTACGCGTATATGGAAGAAGGCAGATATGTCGGTGCGGGGTTTGGTTTCGGATACGATGACAGCGGGAATTTGCGGGTAAGATATGTTTACAGAAGCTCACCTGCTGATGCAGCCGGTCTGAAGAGAAGCGATAAAATTCTTGAAATTAAAGGGAAAACCGTGGAAGAGATAGAAATCAACAATCTCTGGAATATCGTTTTTGGTGAAAATAAGCTGGGAGCAACGGTTCGTCTGAAGATTGAAGACTCAGAGGGATTTATCAGGGAACTGAATATGAAGAAAGTCTGGGTAGCAATAAATTCGGTTTCACATTATGATATTTTGGAGAGAGACGGGTTAAAGATCGGTTATCTGGTTTTCAACAAATTTCTTGAAACTGCCCGGGAAGAATTGGACAAGGTCTTTGTTGTCTTCAATCAGGAGAGAATTGACAAACTGATCCTGGATTTAAGATATAACGGAGGAGGCAGAGGTGATATTGCCCAGCATCTGGCAAGTCTTATTGCAGGGGTTCATGCGGAAGGGAAGGTATTTTCAAAGTCTGTACATAATGACAACTTCACCATTTGGAACGATACGGACTATTTTGCCCACGCAGAAAACGCTCTGGACTTGAACAGCATTGTATTTATTACAACCGGATCAAGTTGTTCTGCCAGTGAATTGGTGATGAACAGCCTGAAACCGTTCATAGAAGTCGTTTCCGTGGGGGATACGACCTGCGGCAAACCTGTGGGAATGTACGGATGGGATTTTTGCGGCATGCACATCGCCCCCATTGAAGTCAGATTAATTAATGCCGACGATGAAGGCGGCTATTTTGACGGCATATCTCCCAGATGCTACGCAGAGGATGACCTGACAAGGCAATTCGGAGACACACAGGAATCTTCTCTCAGGGAAGCATTGCATTATATCGTCAACGGCTCCTGTATTGAAGAATCGGAACAGCACACCGCACGCAAGAGCGACAAACCTCGTAAAACCATTCCTCTGACTGGCTTCAGAAGAGAAATCGGCGCGTTTTAACTTTTAGGCGATTTCTAAAAAAGAACATCCCACCACTAATCTCAGAAAGCATTCCGCCCGAACAGCCTGGTTTAAAAAAAATGTCAGCCTGATGTCACAAAATCGGATCATCGGACGACCAATATTTCA
>JAOZLU010000247.1 GCA_029934695.1 Desulfobacterales bacterium
TTTGTGATTTGTGATTTGTGATTTGTGATTTGTTATTTATTTGTTTTTTGTGATTTGTGATTTGTGATTTGTTATTTATTTGTGATTTGTGATTTGTGATTTGTTTTTTTGTCATAAGGCACCTCAATGACTGCCCGGACACCGCGGGGCTGATTTTCTTCAAGGATGAGACGGCCCTGAGGCCCGTACAGTCCTTCAAGTCGTTCTCTGATGTTCGTCAGACCAATGCCTCCCCGGCCTGTCTTATCCTGAAAGCCCATGCCCGTATCTTCCACCACAAGCCTCATGCAACCGTTTTCAGCGGAACAGGAGATTCGAATGACACCTCCTTCCACTGCCGGTTCAATGCCGTGGACAATGGCGTTTTCAATCAGAGGCTGGAGCAGCATGGGCGGAAAAGGAATATTTGCCAGTTCATCAGGAACCCGGATGACAAAGTCAAGCCTGGATCCCAGGCGCACCTTGAATATGTTCAGATAAGCCCGGACCGTGTTCAGTTCCTGACCCAGCGTGACGGATTCCTCTCTTGTTCGGGTCAGGGAGGCTCTGAGATAATCTGTCAGACTTTCCAGCATTGATCCTGCACGGTCCGGATCAGTATGGATAAGACTCAGAACAGAGGAAAGGCTGTTAAAAAGGAAATGCGGTTCGATCTGCGCCTGAAGCAGCCTGAGACGGATTTCCAGCAACCTTTTCTTATCGGACAGAATTTTGTTCTCTTTTTCCCTGACAATTGCCTGAGATTCTGTGATGCGGGACTGGGACACGAAAAAATTGGTGATGACAATACCGAACAGGCATCCGAATATAATCGGCGAAAGGAGCAGATCATACCGGAGAAAAAAAACATCATTTCCGAGGATCACAGCAGCGGAGATGCTTCCGACAACAGATCCCGTGACTATGGCCGCCGTGATGACTGTCAGCAGATATTTCCGGGCCGCACCAAGGCGGATGGCGATGTTGACGCTTATGCAGATGGAGATTCCGATGCACTGGGAAAAAATGAGACTCTCCTCAAACCTGAGTATCATCCCGCTGCTTAACAAAAGGGCAATTATTGTGTTAAAAAAGAGCGTCAGTATGAAATAACGCAGCATTGTCCTGGGAACACTGAAATTGGTGATAAGACGTTCATTCATCCCCTCTTCACCCCTCATCTCTCCTCCTTCATTCTCCTTAATCCTTAACCCTTTTAACCCTTAACCCTTTTCACCCTTCACCCCCAATCCTCCATCATGTTTTGAAAGGTTCTCTCACCGCTCCTCAGCACGCCGCTGTAACCGCCTCCTGGATTACCCCACGCGCCTGCGAGATAAAGTCCTTTGACCGGTGTCCGATTTTCGATTCGATTCATGAAGGCATTCTCCATGGATTGTTCAAACCCGTAAATGGCACCTTCTGTATTGCGGGTGAAACGCCAGTTCGTCAGAGGCGTTGCCGAAACTTTGACCTCAATCATTGAGGAGAGACCTGGTATGACCTTCTCTTCTGCCCGACGGATGAGGATTTCCGTCCATTCTGCTTTTTTCTTATTATAGGCATCCTTGCGTCCTGCATGGTAATCCGCCTCAAACTTTTGCCAGGGTTCGTAACCGGCCATACACATAACCGTCACCGTGGAAGTTCCGGGTGCGGAATAGCCTTTGAAAATATTATCATAAATGGAAACGCCAAAAGAATTTTTGTCAATCTCGCCCCTGAGACAGGAGAGATAATCGGCTTCAGACCCGTTTCCCGATGCTATATGGATGCCGAAGCCTTTTATCTTTCCCCTGATTTCCCGGTTCAGTCCGAGCCAGACGATAAAAGTGGAAATACTGGATCGGTATGTGTTCAGTTTTTTCAGATAGTCCGGGGGCACAGCCTCCCGCGGCAGCATCTCCCTGAATGTGGTAATCCCGCTGGCATTGCTCATCACAGCCCGGGCAGGCAGAAATTTTCCGCCTGACACAGTCACGCCTTTCACGAGTCCTTGTTCAGAGCGAATTTTCTCTGCAAGAGTGTCATAAAGGATATCTCCCCCGGAATTTTCGATCACCCGGGCCAATGCCTCGCTCAGATTCTGGGAGCGGTCCCTGATGCTGTATGAGCCGTTTCTGAGATATGCTCCGGTGGCAACAGCATAATAAAACCCTGAGAGTTTGGATGGCGGCAGTCCGTAATAGCTCCAGAGAGATCCCAGAATATCTTTCAACTGCGGATCTCTGACATAGTCACTCATCAGCTCTTCCAGGGTTTTGTTTCTCACATTCCACATCTTCCGGTACTGAATCGGGAAGATAAGTTTGAAAAATTTTCCTTTTTTCCGGTGAAGTTTGTCAGCTTCCTCGGCAATGCCGAGCATTTCATAAACAAATTTTCGGATGCCCTCCTTTTCAGCGGGAAAATGATTCGCCAAAATACGGATATACGCGTCAGGGTCTTTCTGAGGCACGGAAATATCCAGACCGGGTGCTATCATGCGATAGACTTCAGGGAGTTCCACCAGTTCCAGCTCTTCCAGAACTCCCAGATTTTCCAGAATACGGGCCGAGGCATTGTTGTTTATTGATGTTCCGTGGAGGGACACATCAAAGGTGAATTTTCCGCCGGCCCGGTCAAAGGATGTGGCATACCCTCCCGGAATGCTGTGCTGTTCAACCACTGTCACCGGAATCCCCTGTTTCGCCAGATAGGCCCCGCAGCATAAGCCGCCCAGGCCGGCTCCGATGATTACAGTGGGATAGTCGCTTTTGGGTCCCATTTTGGCGGCATGTGCAGAAATTTTTTCCCAGTCCAGCGCAAAGGAGGCCGCGGCCATGCCTGAGATTGTCAGAAATGAACGTCTGGTGATCTTTTTGTCAAACATTTTTTCTCCTTACTGTAGGGTTGCAATCTTAATCTTGATCTTGATCTTGCTCGTGTCCATTCGACTAAGATTAAGTTCAAGTTCAAGCTACGTTCAAGTTCAAGTTTACACTTATTGTTTTTGAAATTCATGACGAACATATCGTTCATTCATTGTGGCAGTTCCTTTTTTATCGTAAGAACCGTCATAAGGATAATCTGAATAGACATCAATTTCCGGCACTGATACATGAAAATAATTGACATCAATTCTTCCGCCCGCATCAAACCAGATTTTGACATAAAGATCGGGATTGTCCTTACTGCCCCATGGCACATCATTCGGGCTGGCATAAAAATATCCCCATACAACCCTGTCTCCGCGGGCGGTCATGCTGTCCCCGCCTTTGTAAAATACCCCGTCAATCGGACCTTCATCGGTCTGAATCACACCTCTCATCCACAAATTTTCGGTGGCTTTGTAGCCTCCATTGATCTTTTCAGGCCGCTCCACAGTCTCTCCGTCAACAATTTTAAACCCGACAAGATCATAAGGGCCGTTCATATCTCCGGTTGATGCGGTCTGAGAGAAATAATCTCCTGATGCTGTATTTCCTGCGACCTGAAAATTAAATATCTTATTCATAACTGTACCGAGAATAAAGACACCGAATCCGTTTCCTTCCATATCAGGCAAATCCATATATTTTGCCATTCCTGTTCTGCCGCTTTCCACCACACACATAATCCGGCTCCCAGCCAAGATTGGTGGTTAATCCCACCGGATTGTCCGAGTTTTCGCCATATCCGAAATAACCGACAGTGCCTATGGACATATTAAACCAGGTCCATAACCTTTGTTCCAGAATAATCCCGAGAGAAGTGAAGTCATCACCGTCCTTCAGGTTAAACCATGTGGCTTCCAGACCATACCTGCGATTCTCGGTGACATCAAGCAGCAGACGGGCCCCTGCATGAAAAACAGCGCCATCATATTCTGAATCTGATGAATCCGAATATCCGTAGCCGGCGTGGGGACGAAACAGAACACCGCCTCCTGCTTCCGCGTAAGTTGTGAGCCCGGAGAGCAGGACCAGGATTGCAAAAATTTTTGTGCAGTCAGTAATCATAATTTGTCATTTCATTTCTTCAGAGTTGTTTTTTTGAAGTTTTCACTCCCGGGCAAATATGACATCGGATTTCAGGATTTAACGGATAAAAAAATCCTGATTATAACGAATTCAGGGAGGCTCCCGCACCTGCCCTCAGACATATCCGGCCGAACGTGCAGGTTCAAGCTTTGTGCCCCGGGTTCAAGCTTTGCGGCCTTTGTGCCCCCTTTGTGTCCTCTGTGATTAAAAAGGTGCGACGCAGGGCTGATTTCAGGCCTCCCCTAAAAGCGTTATAATCAGAAAAATCCGTTTCATCCTCTGATCCGTTGTCATATCTCTCTCAGGGCCAATGGCTTATTCTTTCTCAAGAACCTTCTGATGCGGTTCAATCATTTTCTGCTTCATCATCTTGCCGTACATCTCTTTTCTGAACGCCGGAATCATGGTCAGGAGCATCATTGCCGCGTTGGTGATCCTTGTTTTGAAATTCTTGTGCGGAAAATCATACATCCCGTGTTTTTTGTAGAACCTGTGATCCGCCTGGAAAACAAAGCGGAGCTTTCCCCATATCTCATCTCTGAAGATTTTCATTCCGCCGACACCGAGAAATGTGCGGGGCCTGACATAATTCTTCCCGGAAAACCGGACAAGACGTTCTGCAAAGCCTTGCAGCAACGCATCCGTCTCAGCCGAATCCCCGCTCTCATCAGTGACAAAACCGGCTGAATTCGCCTGCTGCAGCTCCGTATAAGCTTCAAGAACCTCTCTGAGACCGGGTATCTGGCCGAGAGGACCGGAAATGATGAATCCCATCTGTTTTCCGGCATAAGACGGCACATGATTGTTGAAAAAGCTTCTGTCAAAAAACTGTTTCCATTCCCAGGAAAGATACCTGTCCCTGATCGTTCCCGCAAAGACAAGTATGTCCGCTGTTTTCAGCTTTGTGTTGTAAAACTCGGAAAACTTGTCATGATACGCACATTCATTATCATATCCGCAGTGAATGCATCCGAGGCATCCTCCCTTTATATTTTTCTCACCAAGACAAATCACTTCCGCAGGTTCGGAAAAAGATTCGCTGAATCTCCTGATCATCCTGCCCAGGTTTGTCTGACTGTCACCGGAATCCGTGACAATGACTATTTTTTTGGAACCCGGGGCGACTTTGTTCTCAGCATCACCGGGAATATAGTCGAAATCCCGATAAATCAGGGGGACGTGGCTTTTTGAGGTGGGAACGCTGTTTTCAATCGCTTCAAAAAAATCTTCGGCAAACAGAGACAGGCGTTTTCTTTCCTGTTCCTTCAGCAGATCATGCATCTCAGCGGAAAATGAGCCTGCATATTTCATATTCAGATCATCACACACTGCATTCATATAATTGTGGGCAGTATGATCAAAATAATGGATTGACGTTGTCAGAACTGCCGCATATTTGTTTTTAAAGGCATCTTTCGCACCTTTTTCCGATATAAGCTCGATAAATCTCTTATACTGGGAAGGCACAAGCATCACATAAACCGGAAAAGCCCACAAAATCCCGTCTGACGACCGGACTTCCTCAGCAATTTCCTGAAAAGCCGTCTCATCCTTTTCAATCTTTTTGATTCGCTGTGAGATGTCAAAGATTTTCAGTTCATGCCGGGGAAATTTTTTCCTGATAAAATGAACTGACTGCATTGTCACGCTCATCTGACCCTTGGGGCTTCCGTTCAGAACAATAATTTTCATGATACAATTCCTTTGTTTTGCAATTTGTTTTCAAACAATTTGAAAAATTGTTCTGCATGTTCATAAGTAAAACAAATTTGCAATTTGCTCTTAATATTCCATTTTGATTTTTATTGTCTTACTGTCGGTGAATTCAAATGAGGCATCTTTAAAAGCAGGTGTGCCAATGGCAGATGCATTGTTGGAAAACGCATAACCTTCTTTGGGAATTCCCAGGAAATTCTTGTCAAGTTTGCCGTTTGAATTGCTGTCATGGAAAACTCCTACTGCGAATGTGCCGTCAGGAACATCTTCAAAAGTGCAGGCAACCGTTCCGGCAGTCACTTTAACATCTTTTCCTTTGTATTCCTTTCCTTTGTCAGGAAAGCCTTTCTCACCTGAGTACAAGCCGACTGAAATCAGTCCCTTTATTTCTTTGATATCCGAAACTTCGACCGTGACTGTTCCGGCCTGAGCATAAACTGCTGAGACAAGGAATATGACAACAGCGACAATGAGTGACAAAACAACTTTTTTCATTTAACCCCTCCTGATCTTTTTCCTATATTTGACCTCTTTCCCCAGATTGGGAACGCATTTGTATGCAAAGCCCCTGCTTTGTGGGTATCGGGAAGCATGAAAAAGGGAAAAGGCTGACCATTGGCCCTTTTCCCTTAAAAACGTATTAGTCTTTCCACCATGACCGCCAGAAATTGCTCCAGTTCCAAGTCACGGAACCTGGTCCGTTCCCGTCATCATTATTATAATCCCATGCTACGGAACCTGATCCGTCATCATCATCGTCATCATTCCAGTTCCAGTTCCAGTTTACAGAGCCGGAACCGTTGTCATCGTCATCATTATTCCAATTCACAGAGCCGGAACCGTTGTCGCTGTCCCAGTCGGCAGAGCCGTTGTCGCTGTCCCAGTTGGCAGAGCCGTTGCCGTTGTCGCTGTCCCAGTCGGCAGCTTGTCGCTTCCGAAGATGATGTGAGGATTTCCCCCGGCATCCAGAATAAGATCTCCCCGCTGGTTCACTGAGCCTGCATAAGCGGCAGCATTAATCTGGAAAAAAACAAACAAAACTGCCAGTCCTGTAAAGAAAATTTTTTTTGTCATTTGCTTCACCTCATAAGTTGAAAATTGAAAGTTGAAAACTGATGTGCTGATTGTCGCCTGCTGCTTATCACCCCCTTTTCTTTCAAACTTGAAGGCATACTGACACAGATATGCATTAAAGGATATTAAAAAGTGACAAAACGCCGAAGCAGAGAGATGAAATGCATTGTGGAAGGTTAAAAGGTGTTTTCAAACATCTCTGCAGGACAAGCTCGCGGGGGATTGGCGGGTTTGTTTTTGCCGGACGGGGTTTGCAACCCGTCCGGCACAAGGAGTATTTTTGGGGGCAAAATACGATATGGCAGCAATCCCGGAGTGCAGGCCCTCGGAATTCAAATGTATGCCCGGCTCCGCTCACATTCGTCCAAGTTGTTCCCTGATCAGTCGGCGGACCTGTCCGATCATGCAGAGCGGGAGTGACAGCAGGCGATAAGGAATGTTCAGACCGTCGGGCAGTGCTGTTTCTGTGTCAAGAACTGAAGGAAGGCCGGTGTTGAGCCGGACACCGAGAGACTGATGCTTTTCACGCAGGAACAGATGGAGTGATTTCAAGGTTCCGCTTTTTCCTGCTTTGACCTCAATCGGAATCAGGCTTGTTCCCTCAGCAATGACATAGTCTGTCTCAGCCGATGAGTTCCTTTTTTCCCGGACCCAGTAACAGAGTTCAGGCTGCCGGTAAGAGGGAAGTGAGTAAAGAAGATGCTGGCCGACAAACTGCTCACAGACAGCACCGGCGTTGACCGTCATCATATTTTCGGCTTTCTCAAAATCCAGCAGATTCAGCCCGGCTGCCGATGACATCAGCCCGACATCAAGAAACAGCGCCTTGAATTTTTTTTCATCTGCCATTGCCCCCAGCGGAACGCCGCTGCATGAGGAATGGCAGACCCGATGGCACACCCGTGCATGACACAGGAGGTTCAGGGCGGCTGCCAGGTCACCTGCCCGTTCATTGCGGTCTATGTTCACATATTTGAACTTCTGTCCCACAATGAGCGGAATTTTTCTGAACAGAGTCTGAAGGCGCTGATGCCTCACCCGGCTGCCGTATTTGTTGAAATCATCCTGAAATGTTGTAATGAGCGCATGTTTTGCTGACTCGCATTCCTGCCATGAACCGCTATTCAGATAAACCGAGACAGCCTCGGGCATACCGCCCGTGACGAGAAACGTCTTGAGCATCCCCGTCAGTCGGCGGTGGACGGATTCAGGCATGTCATCGCCCGGTGAAAAATCATTCAGCCAGTCTGTCAGCCTGTCTTTTCCGTCTGCCATGAGAAATTCCTCAAACTGCATCGGTCCGAGGTGCATATATTCAATACGGCCCACGGGCATGGAAAAACCGGGTTCCTCAAAAACAAATTCCAGCAGGGAACCTGCGGCCATGATATGTTGCTCCGGCAGGTCTTCGTAAAAATAGCGCAATGAGGCCAGGATGGCCGGGGCTGCCTGAATCTCGTCAAAGAACAGGAGGGTGTCCCCCGGAATTACGGGAATGTCAAACTGCAATTCAATAAGCCGGGAAATCCTTTTCGGATCATTGGTGCTGAACAGCGATGCGATCCCGGGGTCACGTTCAAAATTGATTTCGACCAGGTGGCTGAACATTTCCCGGGCAAACAGGCGTACCAGATGCGTTTTGCCCACCTGACGCGCCCCCCGGATGATGAGAGGTTTGCGGTTGGGCTTTGATCTCCATTTTTTTAAGTCGTCGAGCGCGAATCTGTACATGGCAGCTTACCTGTCTTGATGATATTTTTATGGGTGATTATTGTAGGAATAACGATATTTTCATGGGTGATTATTACATGAATAACGATATTTTCACAGGTGATTATTACGTGAATAACGATATTTTCACAGGTGATATTTTCATATTTTTATCAGTTTTCTCCTCGCTTGTCAAGGACAAAAATAAGTTCCCCAGGATTTTGTGTTTCACGCAGTGGTCATTTTGGGGAAACAGTTCCCGGCAATAAATTGCCGGGCTATTTTCAGCAGTTCCTGCGGGACAGAAAATCCTTTTTTACCCATAATCCGTGTAGATGGGCCAAGATGACTGCCGGGCTGTTTTCAGCAATCCGTCCACAAAAATCCTTTTCTTATACAGCATCCTTGTAGCGAAAGGCCCCCTGCTAGCCGACCTGCTGACCTGGAAGCAGCAGTACGAGCCGGAACTCCGAAGACACACTGCCTGAACGAAACCCCGGCCGCATAGCTCAAAATTTTCTGTTCAGATGCAAAAAAAAAAAAACACTTGACAAGCCATCAGTTATGACGTTTATTTTCGGAGTACAATCATCTTATAAAATTTGGTAAGCGAAGCGTTTTTTTGCACTTTGCCGGACGGGGTTGCAAACCCCGTCCGGCATAATAAAATCCGGAGTGCAAAAATTAAGCGAAGCGTTTTTTTGCACAGTTGTTCCGGTTCCCAAGCTCCGGCCTGGAATCAGGTAAAGGTTGCGGACGGGGTTGCAAACCCCGTCCGGCATAATGTCCGGCATAATGTCCGGCATAATGTCCGGCATAATGTCCGGCATAATAAAATCCGGAGTGCAAAAA
>JAOZLU010000013.1:0-20588 GCA_029934695.1 Desulfobacterales bacterium
GAATTTACAGCGCAGTTTCTCTTAAGTACCCGGCCAAAAGTTTTCCGGGATTTTTTCCCGGGAAAACAGCTTTCACAAACCGCGGATGAGTCCGCGGCAGACAGGCATCTGCGTTCATCTGCGGTTATATGCAAATACCTGGAAATATATGGCCAGGTACTTAATACAAGTTTTATAAAACAATTTTGCAATTGCCTGCAAAACAACTTTGCGGCACTGGTTCAGTTCAATGGGAAATCATGTAAAATCAGCCTGCTGCACAGTATGCCAAGAAATCGGACAACCTGTTGTTTTTTAAGATAAGTCCGGGCGATTTCCCCCGAAAAATCCCATTGAACTGAACCAGTGCCAACTTTGCAAATTGTTTGTAAAACAGTTTTGCAAATTGCTTGTAAAACAGTTTTGCAGTTGTTTGTAAAACAATTTTGCAAATTGTTTTGTGTCGGAAAACAATCTGCAAAATCGTTCTGCATCATCTCAGACGATTTCCAGAAATGAAGTCATTCCGGGAAAATTCATTCCTGAAAAATCACCTCCCTTTTTTGTTAAGGGAGTCTTCATACGAGCTTATTTCCAGAATAGCACTAAGGAACAGGATCCATTCCTCCCGGGTTAAAGGGATGACACCGCAGAATTCTTTTTAGAGAAAGGAATGATCCTTTAAATAAACCATGGCGCGCAATGGCCTGATAAGCATATTCAGAACACGTCGGATAAAAACGACAGGCAGGGGCCAGAACAGGAGACACGATGTACTGATATGCCCTGATAAATGTCAGGAATATTGTTTTAATAAAGTATTCGATATATTACCTCGATATCCTGTCAAAAATGTTTTCCAGAAAAGAAAAAAATGCCTCTCCTGTCAGATGGGCAGCTCCTTTTTTTACTATGATATTTATATCCCAGCTACCTGTAATTTTGTGCCTGTTCAGCCGGAAATATTCACGTGAAAGGCGTTTGATCCTGTTGCGTGCTGCAGCATGCCCGACTTTTTTGGTTACGGTAATACCAAGGCGTGTCCGCTCATACCGCCCCTGAGTGAACAGGGCAATGAAACACCTGTTCTGAAGTTTTCTTCCGAACTTTGACAATCGAAGAAACTCAGAGCGTTTTAAAATCCGGTCCGCCTTGGTAAAGGAAAAAGGTTTCAAATCAGACCGCCAGACGCTTCCGTCCCTTGGCTCTGCGCCTGTTGATAATCTTTCTGCCCTGTTTTGTTGACATCCTTTTAAGAAAACCATGTGTCCTGGCACGCTTAATTCTGCTTGGCTGATACGTTCTTTTCATAATACACAAGTCCTTTATTATAATTTCATAAGATTAATCCTATTATTTACGCATAAACGCCCCCTGATGTCAAGCCTCAAAAACACAAAATTAAAAATTCCCATCAAAATGAGGCAGTGCTATCTTTTCTCTGTGTACAGGATAAAAAATGTGCGGGGAAAAATCCCATAAGCATCAAGCTGAGATCATAACCAACTGTTTTATTCATACATGATCTGCCGGACGGGGTTTGCAACCCCGTCCGGCAATCTTGGCCTGTCCGGCAATCTTGGCTTCCCATTGAACTGAACCAGTTTCTTTTTCTTTATAATAGAATTGAGAGGTAAAAGAAACTAAATTTTAAAAAAAATTGATATCTGTGTACCGGGAAGTTCGTAGTTCCGCACCGTCTAAAGGCGGAACTTCTTACAAGATCATCTGAGCGTTAATAATATTTTGACAAAAAACAAAAAACTATATATTTAATCTGTCAAAAAATTTTGATAAGGTCACTTTGTCAGGTTTCACATAATTTGTTCTGGATTATAAAATAGTTTATGATGGCGTGGCAAAGTGTACAATTATACTGATTATAACGGATTCAGGGGAGACTCCCGCACCTGCCCTCAGACAGATCCGGCCTGAACGTGCAGGTTTGCTTTGTGCCCCCTTTGTGTCCTTTGTGGTTAAAAAGGTGCGACGCAGGGCTGATTTCAGGCCTCCCCTGAAAGCGTTATAATCAGCAATTATAAATGAAATATGCCGTGTTTTTTATAAAAAAGATTTGCTCAGTAATTTCATGATTATACAGATATATTTTCAACTTTGAACTTTTTACTGTCGGGATATTTTAAGGATATACGTTATGAAAGTAATTATTTGGGGGAGCCGGGGTTCTCTGCCAGCTTCAGTGAGGGCGGAAACGGTGAGGCGCAAAATTTACAAAGCCATTGAAGCTGCAAAGGACTGTCAGATCAAATCAGAAGCGGATATTGAGAATTTTATTGATACAAAGCTCCCTTTTTCCGTCAGGGGAAGTTATGGCAGCAATACCTCCTGCATTGAAATAAGGGACGGGAAAGAATACATTATATGTGATGCGGGAACAGGACTGAGGGATTTCGGAAATTATGTAATGCAATCAGGGAAAAGTTCCTGCCACTTTCATATTTTCATGTCCCATTTTCACTGGGATCATATTCACGGATTTCCATTTTTTGTTCCGGCCTTTATCAAAGGAAACACTATAGATTTTTATGGGTTCCACGAAGGTTTTGAGGACATTTTGGTAAATCAGCAAAATCCGCCCAGCTTTCCTGTGCCAGTCATCTGTATGCAGGCTGAAAAGCGCTTTAACCGGCTTGAACTTGGAAAAGAATACAGCATTGCAGGCTTTCAGGTTAAAGGAATGGAACAGGATCATCCCCAGAAATCTTACGGGTATCGTTTTGAGAAGGATGGCAAAAATATCGTCTATTCAACAGATTCGGAGCATAAAAAAAGTTCAGATGAGGGACTGTATCTGAACTTTTTCAAGGATGCTGATTTGCTGATATTTGACACACAATATTCCCTTGCAGACGCCATTTATGTCAAAGAAGACTGGGGACATTCGAGTAATATGGTGGGTGTGGAGCTGGCTGTCAGGGCAGGTGTAAAACATCTTTGCATGTATCACGGTGAACCGACTCACAGTGATGAGACCCTTGATAAAATACTGAGAGATACAATAAGATACGCTTCTATTTATGACGATTCCTACCCTCTCAGAATCAGTTTGGCTTATGACGGATTGGAGATAGAAGTATAGGTAAGGGGTGTTTGGATTTCCGATTACCTCCTCAATACCTTTTCAGGCGTTGTTCTGTCAAAACATTCCATTTTGTCACAGTTGTCTTTGTTTGTTTCAAAGCATGGGCTGCAATCCAAGTCAGAGGGTCTGACAATTTTCACGGACTGTCCCACGGGCTGCCATCTTGTCGGATCAGAAGGCCCGAAAATCGCCACTGTCGGTACTCCCATAAACGCTGCAAGGTGGCTCAGCCCGGAATCGTTTCCGATAAAACCGCCTGCTTTTTTGAAAAATGAAACAATTTCTGTCAAATCAGAGATTATATGAACACGGCTGTGATTTTTTTCCAGTATTTCCTTCAGAAAATGCTCTCCCGGGCCGAGAATAAATTCGGGTTTCATGTCCTCCGATCTGAGTATTCTTTCAATTTCCATAAAGTTTGATATCCCCCAATTTTTTCTTCTGCTTCCTGAACCGGGATGAAGCCATATTTTACCTGGGTCATACAGCCTGTCCCTTTTATTTGTATGTGAAATATCCGAGTCGCTTTCTTCAAGCAGCTTGTATTTTACCAGATTGGATAAAATATGTTCCGTGATATGAACTGGTTGAGAGACTTCAGCCCGGGGCCGGATGCGTCGGACCTTTCTGCCTGAAATTTTACGGATGGTAAGCTCCAATTGTTCGGAATAAGAGAAAAGGACGATGGCATGGTAAACAGTCAGTATATTTTGCACTGCCGGATTAACAGCATCTGTATAAAGGGAGGCAAAAGCTGCTGATTCCAAGGGGAAGTGTTTTTCAGCGATGTTAAGCAGACAGGCCAGCTTTCCAAGCTTACTTTGGCAGAGTACATCAATCCGATGAAAATGTCTTTTCAGCCTGATGATGGCGGGGAAAGTTGCCACAAAGTCACCGAGAGCGCCTTGGTGAATTATCAGAAGATTTTCCATAAAATTCCGAATATTTAACAGCAGCGAAGCGGAACCCGCCTTACGCGGATCTGCAACGCGCTGCCTGATGATTGATGGCTTTGGGTGCAGAGTGAACCCACCTTGTGCGGATGTCTGGTGGGTTTCGCTTCGCTCCACCCACCCTACATTTTATATTTTCAAATTACATTTTCAAATTACATTTTCAAAATTTCAGTGTGGGGGTCAATATCAGTTCAACGAAAACATAAGTTAAAAAGCAGATAACGCCCCCAGCCACCACATACATATAAAATGTGTTTATTTTGCCGTAACGTCTGCCCTTTTCAGTATAAAAAATGCGGTTGCAACATTTTGTACACCAGTCTGTGTCACGGTCAATAACAGAAGTGTGCCCGCATTCACAAGTCACTTCCTTAGGTTTCAGACGCATAAGAATTCTCCTTTTTTCAGTCCCATTCAGACTTTATCCAAAGATTCTTCGTTTTGTTTTTCCTGTTTTTTGAAAAAGACTGAAGATTCCTTTATGGCAAAGTAATAGGTTGATGTTGAAAACAAAAGCACCGTCAGCCCCGCGATCAGGCCAAACTTGAATGCACCTCCGCCAAAAAATGTGACAACAAGCGGGAGATACTGCACAATAATAAAAACATTGCAAAGCATGCACAAGGCCCTTGCCCAGCCTTTTTTTCCCGTCATCTGATGAACAAGAAAAAACATTGAGGCTCCGATGATAAGTTGCCTCGTTGGAATCTGTCCTTTCAAAAAATTTGTGTATAAAGCAATATAATGCCATATCCAGCCTAACGCCAGAAACAAAATGGCATTTTTCACACTCTCCGGAAACACGTTCAGCTTATCAATAAGATTGTCGAACATTTCTGATTCCTTCCAAATAGAGCTTTTAAGAAAATATCTGTCGCTCCGGAGTGCCAAACTTGCAGTTTGGCACTCCGGACAATCTTTTTGTTAACAGGCCAGCCTGATCTGGCCATCAAAAAAAAACGGGATTATGTGACAGTATTTTTTTCATACCACACACAATCCCGAAAATACAGACTTAAAAAAAATATTTTCTTAACGGAAAATGGCCGTTTCCGGCATGAAACAATGTATTCCCTTTATATCTTTCCAAAGATGCAAATCACTTCCGCCAGTCCGATCTTTCCTGTACATGCCCTGTTCAGGTAAATTTCCACAACATCATCATCACCTGCAATTACTTTCAGTCCCACGATCACATCGGCCAAGTCAACATCGTTATCTCCGTTTATGTCACCTGAGAGGTAAGCAGTTATGGTCACAGAATCAGCTGCACTGGCAACGTCTGCGGCATCAGTGGCCACAAAGCTTATGCTGTAAGAGCCTGCCTTGTCAGGGGTAAATGAAGGGGTTATTGTGTTGCTGCCAGTAAGACTTGCGCTTGAATCGGAAGGAAAGGTGCTCAGAGTCCACTCGTATGTCCATTCGTCCCCTGCATCCGGATCGGTCACAGTACCTTGCAAATTGACTTGGGTTTCCGAAACAACAGCTTGGTCACTCCCCGCGTTGGCCGAAGGAGTGGTGTTACCCTCTGTGTTCACTGTCACCTGAACTGTGTCACTCCCCTTTGCACCATAACTGTCCGTTGCCGTCAGCTTGAGAGAATAGGCACCGGCCGTCGTAGGCGTGAAGGTGACACCGTTAAGGGAACTTTCAGAGGTGAGGGTGTAATCCGTATCTTCTGTAGCATCTGCCGGTGCACTGACCACAGTCCAGGCGTAAGTCAGGCTGTCATCTTCATCCGCGTCTGTGGCGGTGGCATCACTGAAGCTCGGGGCATTGCCTGACATGACAGTCTTTTCGGATCCCGCCTCGACCTCCGGTGTGCTGTTGTCGGAACTCACGGTAAAGACATCTGGCTTTGCCGCACTTTTGCCGTTGGGATTGGTCACTGTGATATCGTAAGTCCCGGGGTTAATTCCTGCGGGGACGGTTGCCGTCAGTTCTGTGGAGTCAACAAACACCACAGTGGTCACGCTCGTATCTCCGATATTGACACTGGCACCGGACATAAAATCCGTACCGGTTATCTTAACGCTGGTGCCAGTTTCACCGCTGCCCGGGCTTATTGAGGAGACGCTGGGGGTTGTGTCTATGATGAACGGACCCGCGTACGCCAACTCACTGTATTCTCCCCCATTGTTTACGGCCCTGATGACAAAGTACCATGAGCCATCGGCCAGAGACATGGACATGGACGATGTGGCCGAAGGCCCATGATTTTTTGTCCAGGGAAGGGTGTCCGAAGAACTCTCCCATGAAGTGGCATAGCCGTTCAGAGCCGAATCCGCCGACGCTGTCCATGTGACCGTTATGACATTGTTGGTTGAGGATCCGCCGGAACTATGGGTTGAGCTGGCAAGACCTGAGGGGGCGGCCGGGGCAGTGGCCATGGCCGCGGAGGTGAAGGCAAAAAGGACCACCAGCACCAGGCTTATTACAATCTTATTCTTTTCCATTGATGACACTCCTCTCGTTATTTATAAAACTGAAAAACGCAACATGCAACTTTTTTCAAATGCCTGCGGACCCATGACTCGGGAGTCACGGCGAAGCATAAGAAGTTGCGGGCAACTCTCATAAGCAATAAAGAAACCGAGCCTTCAAAAAAACTCAGTTTCTTTCAGATTAAATGAAACCGGATATCTGAGGTCGAAGTTTCAGAGGCACAGACAGGAAAAGATTCCTGTCTGTGCGTGTAAAACTACTCTTTCGCAAACGTAAAATCCTGAGTGGTCGTCTGATCAGCCGCAATCGTGACCTGAGTTTCCTTTTCAACAGCAACGCCGCCCGGAGATGCCTGAGCCTTCACAGTATAAGTGCCGACATTAAGCCCTTCATAAGTGTATGCGCCATTCTCGAATACCATGGCCGCATTCAGGAAGGTGCCGCTGCTGTCGTACACGCCCACAAGCCCCATGAATCCGTTGGCTGCCACGGACGGTTCCTCAACCGTAAGCGTACCCGATAGTGTTCCGGTGTCCGCGTCACCCAGCGAGATGTCCTTGGTAGCATCGCTGCCGCTGGTTGTCACCGAGCCTTCGTGGTTCCCGGAAGTGCTTATGACACTTACTGTGTAGGTGCCGTCCAGAACTTCCACTTCATAGTTGCCATCACTGTCTGTCGTGGTAGAGAAGACAGTGCCGTCTGCGCCCGTCACTTCCACCGTCACATCTGCCAAGCCGTTGCCGGATGAATCCGTAACCGTGCCGGAAATGGTATATCCGACATCATCGGCAGAAAATGTGAGTGTGCCGATGTCTTTATCCTCAGTCAGCGATACTGCCTCGGCATCTTCCCAGTCGGAGACAAGCGTGTCCGGACCTCCGTAGTAGGCATCAGCATAACCGGCTGCATAGATCCCGATCTTATAATTCCCCTTAGCAGGAAGGTCTATGGAAAATTCTCCGTTACCGTTTCTTTCTGTGCCACAGGAAGCTTGGGTTGTTTCATCCCAGGCATCTATGTTGATGACGATATCCTCATTATCAGGCAGACCATCTATGGTTCCTGAGAGTGTGAAGAACATCTCGTTACCTTGGGACTCGACAAAGTTAAAGTCAATTCCGGTAGCAGAACTTCCTGAAAGATTAACCTTGGCAGCCTCACGCCAGAAGAGGGTGTTTTTGTAAAAGATATGCCTTCTCCCTGCTCCCGCGCTTACGATATAATCATCAGCGACTCCGAGTCCTTTTATCTCATACTCGGCGGTTCCGGTTTCATCGGTCTCGACATCAACAAAGCCCCATTCATCATTCTTTTCACTGAAGGCATCAACCCATACCCACTGATAGGGGTGATCCGTACCCAAGCTTATGGTTCCGGAGATGCTCTTGCCCTCTGAAATGGTAAAACTTATTGGATCGCCGCTTGCGCTGTCAACATCGCATTGCTCTTCGTGTTTATAGCCGCGTGGCCTGAAGAAAACACAATAGTCATCAGCCGCGGCAAGACCCGTGATCTCATAGTCAACAGGAACGCCTTTCCCCTGTCCTTTCACCGGGGTGCCGCCCCAGAATTCAGCTTTTTTGCTCCAGGCTTCGATTTCAGCCCACTCGCCTTCATCAAGGCCGGTGATCTTACCTGAAATCGTCTTGCCTGTGGAAAGCGTGAAGTCTATTCTGTCAACATCGCTGTCTTTGGTGCTGATCAGCTTGGCCCTCTCCCAGTGAGTCAGGGTCGGTCCGTAGAAGCCGCCGATATAGTCATCTGAATGGATCGAAACCCGGAAGTCCCTGGCAAAACCAAGTCCCTTGATTTCATAAGCGACATCCTCACCATCACCTATTCCGATCACTTCGACTCCGCATCCGCTGCCAGTTTTCTCGCTGTGTGCATCAACCCATGCAAGCTCGCCTTCATCAAGCCCTGATACAGTGCCGCTGATCGTACGGCCGGCGGACACGGTGACGTTCACATCGGTGACATTGCCGTCTGTGGTGTCAATAAGCGTGGCTTTATCCCAAGGAACAAGACGGGCGACTTTTTCATTGTAAAAACCATGAACAAACCGGTCTGAATTGACCGAGACCCGGAAGTCTTTGGCAGAGCCAATGCCCTCTATGGTGAAGTCAGCGGTCGTATCTTTTGCAATCACTTCCATTCCGCCACAGTCTCTTGTGGATTCACTGCATGCATCTATCCAGAGGACATCACCCTCTTCCAGTCCGGATATCGTGCCGGAAATCTTTTTCCCGAGTTCCAGCGTTATCCCCACATTGTCTGCATTGGAATCAAACAGAGCAGCCTCTTCCCACGGACCGAGTTTGCCGTCTTTTTTCAGATGGCCGCACCTGTGGTCCTTTGAACAGACATCCATTCTGTAATCATCCGCAGGGGCAAGGCCGCCGATCTCGAATCCGACCGCGCCAGTTCCGGTGCCTTTCACCTCAGTACCGCCACCGGTTTGTTTATCCTCGCTCCATACGTCTATCCATGCATGTTTGCCCTCTCCGAGATTGGATATGGTGCCGGATATGGTGTCACCGCTGCTCAGAACAAAATCTATCCCTTCGGCAGAACCGTTCGTGGTGTCAACAGGGATCGCCTTTTCTTCATTCGGGGCGTTTTTGTAGAATACGGTCTGGAAGCGTCCGTCACCATGAGCGACCACTTTGTAGTCCGGAGCCGGAGCAGCCTTGATTTTATAAAAGCCGTCCTCGTTTGTCTCCGCGCCGAAAGATGCCCTGGTGTGCTTGGAAACAGCCTCAACCGGCATCCAGGGAACAGGCATGCCGTCACGGTCGGTGACACGGCCGCTTATGGTGTGGCTCTTATAGATGATGACATTAATCTCTACATTCCGATCTTTGACATCCAGCAGGGTGGCCTTTTCCCAATCCGGGACAAGAGTACCGTTCTTTTTATTGGGTAGCAGAGGTATGTCCTTCAGCAGCTCTCTCCAGTGACCGCCATAAAAATCAAACTCTTCCCCGGGCCAGCAACTGACCACATATCCGGGTCCTGAAGAAACTACGATGGAGAACTCACCATCCTCATTTGTAGGTGATCCGCCCCCCGCGCCTGTGACTTCAGAACGGGCTTCGACGTGGAATCCGTGAACAGCCTTTTTTGTATCCAGATCAAAGACTTTGCCATATATCCTGACCCCTGTGTTCAGGGATATTTCTATGTCATTGACACCATCAGAGCCGACATTTATCAGGGTTCTGATCTCCCAGTCGCCGGTGACTCCGCCTTTTCTGACTCCGTCTTTATCAAAGAAAAATCCGCCCACAAGGCCGAGGTCAGCTTTGGCATCAATATTGAGGTCATAACCTTCGCCCTCAGGTACGGCTATGCTGAATTTACCATTCTCAAGCGGGCTGCCGCCACCGGCCTTCATTTCTTCAGACCATGCATGGACCCATCCCTCGGAAACCGGACTGCCAGCACCATCCAGAACAGTGCCGCTGATGCTCACGCCTTTTCCCAAGATGATCTTTACCTCGCTGATCCCTTCGGGTCCGACTTCCATCAGGGTTCTTTTTTCCCAATCACCAGTGACTTTTCCTTCCCACGGAGAATTTCCATCTTCATCAAGAAGAAATCCGCCGATGATACCTGTCCCTGGTTTGCCGTCAACATTGATATGATAACCAGGCCCTTTGGGCACGGGAATGTTGAATTTCCCTTCCCCATTGGTCTCTCCGCCGTTCCCTTCTCCGATTTCTTCGGAGTGGACATCAACCCACGCGTGCGGAATCGGCCTGTCATCGGCATCAAGAACGATGCCCCTGACCGACACCTGCTTTTTAACCTCAATGTTTACGATGATATTCTCATTCTGTACCGGTACATGGTAAAGGTAGTCCCAGTCGCCGGCAAAGCCGTCAAAGCCGTCGCTCACATCATCCTCTTCATAAAGGACAAAAGGGCCGCCGTGAAAGTCAATAATGCCGCTTTCCCAGTCCGGCTCTGTGACCACTTCAAAGTTTCCATGTCTGGTGTGAAGATAGAGCACATATCCGCCGTCTTCCTGGACACGGGCTTCTCCTTCTTCGTTAGTCTCCGGATCCCATACACGAACCCACATGCCTACGGCCGGCTCCTGTGTCCCATCAGAGCCAGCACTCCAGACCTTGCCGCTGATGGTGACACCGTCGCCGCCGCCACAGTCATTGGGATCATAAGTGGGATTGTTGGGGTCACAGGGATCCATGCACTCGGGATTGTCCTCTGTGAAGTCCGGATGACGGGGATCGCAAATGTCCCATTCTCCCTCCTTACAGATCGGGTCATCAGGATTATAGTGCTCGCTGTTTTCATTAAAGCAGATTTCCTTTCTGCAACCCTCAGGGTTGAAATTCTCACTGTACTCATCGCAGATGTCCATCGGCGGCTCGCAATCCGGATTATCATTTGTGAAACCCGGGTTGCAGGCATCGCAAATATTTGCGCAGTCGAGATCGCAACCCGGTTTGTCCGGATCATAATCGGAATAGTTATCATCGCAGCAACTGTCCCAAAAGTCGCAATTCAGTGTCTCATCCCGTCTGGGGCTTCTTGCTGTCACCGCCCGATCTTCCATCTTGGAGATCGCCTTGTCCACTCTCTCCTTGAAAAGAGGCGGTTCCTTGATTTTCAAGTTGCTGGCCGCGTCCGCGACAGGGCCGAACCCTATCCCGACAATGGCCATGAATACAGCCAACAGTATCATACATTTACAAACTTTCATTTTTGTACCTCCTGAATAAATTCATCGTTTAAATTACCCTTGTTTAAATTACCTTTCATTACTGTGTTCTTTGTAAATTTTCACCTCCTTTCCCGAACATATTCTTAAAAAACTTGACAATCAGATTTTTTATGACTGCACACCCATTTTCTGTGTACAAAAAGTTGAGACAGACGGGAACCCGGGTTTTTTACCTGAAAAAAACCTGGTTCTTTTTAATAGCGAAACCTCTGTTTCCTGACATCCCGCAGTTTTTCGGCTTTCCGCTGTCTGTCTGCAAGCTTTTTCTGATCATCAATCTTCGACAGCCCATCGGTCAGTCTCCTGATATTCATTTCTTCAATTATTATGCTGTCTGAGCTTTTCACTTTGACAAGCTCCTGCTCTGCCCGTCCCAGTTCCCTTACAATACCCGCCCTTTCATGGGAAAAGGTTCTGCTCAGTTTCATTTTCAGTTCAGCAATTTTCCTGTTTGCACGGGATATTTCAAATCTGTTTTTTTGACGGAGGAGATCAAGGTTTTGTCTTGCAAGCATTATTTCATATTTTATGGCTCCCCGATTTCTGGGGATATGCTTCTTTGATGATCCGGGATGCTGCTGCTTTGAGTTGACGACTGGCGCAGAATCGGCAGACGACGAAGCTCCGGCCCGGCCGTGTTTCCCGGACTCTCCCGGGATACCTTTATTATAGTCCCTGAAACTGGCTGACATCATATTCCCGCTTTTAAATATTTTAACAGTGTTTAGACAGAATTGCAGTTTTCCATTCGGATTTTTTTCTTTGGTAAAGATGAAAGCACTGCTGAGTGCCGGGCCCAGCAGTCGCTTTATTCCTGCTTCAAGGGGCATGTTCTGAATTTTTGATGTGATTTTGTGGGAGATGCTCTCGTCCAACAGCACCTTTATCCCGGCCTTTGAGAGCGTTTCAGCAACATCCGAGATGTCTGCGCCAACGAGATTTGCAGAAATGGTGTTTTGGGATCTGCTGACATTTATGAAATGAGATTGCAGGAGAGGAAATTCGTCAGCACTTATGGAAGAATAAGGGAACACCAGAAAAAAAACGAATATCATCTTCAGGACTGCGACATTTATAGAGCAAAAGTATGATCTGTGAAAGTACATTTTGCCTCCTTGATAAATTCGGCTTTCCAAAATAGGAAATTGTCGTTTTATAACTTATTTCTTAATGATATACAAGAGTTTTTTTTTCTTACATTGCAGTTTTAAAAAAGTCAGGGAAGACTGATCTGTGAAAATACATTTTGCCTCCGTGACAAATTCGGCTTTCAAAATAGAAAATTGTCGTTTTATAACTTCTTTTTTAATAATACACAAAAGATTTTTTTTTCTTACATCTCAGTTAAAAAAAAATGTCATATTCCACAGAATCTGATACTGCTGGTACCACAATCTGAATCTTCCTGGTGCACCTGAAGACGGAACTACGAACTTTTCAATTCATCTGCTTTTCAGGCAAAATGATATTTCAGAAGGATATTACTGATTCTGACGGATTTTGTGGCTGCATAAGATTTCAGACATCTGTGATTTTTGCAAACCGCGGATGAACGCTGATGCTCCCGCACTCTGACCGCCTGCACAGGCCGTGAGCATCTGTCTGCGTTCATCTGCGTTCATCTGCGGATCATATCGGAAACCACAAAAACCGTTAGAATCAGGGATACAATTAAATTGTTCAAACTGTTCCCTTGACAGGGAATGAATTTGTTAATATAGGAAACATATATCAGACATTATCGGAAACAAGCATTTTGGGATGAAAAAAACTTAAAACTTAAAACTTAAAACTTAAAACTTTGCAACCCTCTCAGAGGGATGTGCTTTTTGAAGGGGATTTCTATGATCACAGGAAGTTATACAGCACTTGTAACGCCATTCAGGGGTGATGCGGTAGATTATGAAGGGCTTGGCAGTCTTGCTGATTTCCAGATAGAAAATGGAATCGGCGGAATACTGGCAGTGGGAACGACTGGGGAAAGTCCCTGTCTGACATGGGAGGAACACAACGCCGTTATTGAAGAGGTTGCAAAAAAAACAAAGGGTAAATGCGTTTGCATCGCAGGAACCGGAAGCAACAATACAAAAGAGAGCCTTGCAGCCACAAAACATGCCGCCCATGCCGGTGCGGATGCTGTATTGCTCATGGATCCTTATTATAATGGGCCCAGCTCCCTTGAAATTCGTAAGGAATATATCGGCCCTGTTGCCAAAGCTTTTCCTGATATTCAGGTAATCCCTTATGTTATTCCCGGCAGGACAGGCACGCAGCTGCTGCCTGAGGATATTGCGCTTCTGAGTAAGGAATTTAAGAATGTAAGCACAGTGAAAGAGGCCACAGGCAACATTGAAAACATGAGACGCACAAGGGAGTGCTGCGGTCCGGATTTCATCATTCTTTCCGGCGATGACGGCATGACCTCCCAGATGATGACAGACCCTGATGTGAAGGCATCCGGTGCGATTTCTGTTGCTTCAAATATCGCCCCGCGCGCGGTTTCTGAAATGATACGCTTTTTTGAACAGGGAAACGTGGCAGAAGCAAAGCGTCTGGCATCCGCACTTCAGCCGCTTTTTGATTTGGTGACAGTCAAAACCATGGAAAAAACGCCTTACGGAGAAGTGGTGTTCAGGGCCAGAAATCCTTTGGCCTTCAAAGCGCTGATGTCCATTTTGGGGATGCCCTCGGGCAGATGCCGCCAGCCTCTGGGCAAACTGACCCAAAACGCCATGGACAAAATACTTGGGGCCGCACGAAAGGTTCAGTCTGACAATCCTGAGATATTCAAGCCGATTGCGGAATTTTTCAGCGTGGACATTGAAGAACGCCTGAATACACCTTCAAACTGGAAATCGCTGGTTTATGAGGGTTATTAAAGAAAAGTTGAAAGAAATGCAGGTGTAACGAAGCGAAACCCGCAAATGGTGGGTTCCGCTTCATTTTCTTGAATCGGATATATGGATTATCCCTTGGCACCCAGTCGCAGACCGCCGTGGATAAAGAAGACATCTCCGGCCAAAGCTTCATTCCGATAGATATCTCCCACAAGAGAGGCCACTTCTTCCGGCTCGACAAGACGTCCGATAGGAACCTGTGCCAGAACTTTGTCCAATGCTTTCTGGTTCATGACCTTTTTTACCATGGGCGTTCCCACATAGCCCGGTGCGACAGCCACACAACGGATTCTGTCCGCAAGCCCGCGGCGGAAAAACTCTGCTGTGATGACCTTGGGCATGACAGACATGGCCGCTTTGGTGGAAGAATAATTGATCTGCCCGGCTGTTCCCAGAGAACCGGTGGAAGATATCAGGCAGATCAGTCCCTTGCAGTTGTTGTTGATCATGCGTTCGGCGCATTCACGCACGGTCAGAAATACGCCGGTCAGGTTGATGTCAATGACCATCTGAAAATCACCCAGAGCCATTTTCCGGGTGACTTTGCCTGTTTTCCTGTCCGGGGAGAGCATCATTCCGTCCTTGATGATTCCGGCAAAGGGTGCCACCATATTGATCTGTCCGAATTTTTCAATGGCAGTGTCAGCAAGTCTGCCACAGTCATCTTCATCAGTCACATTGCAGACCACGGAAACGACCTCGCCGCCCATTTCTCTGAGTTCAGCTTCGGCAGTTTCCAAAAATTTCTCTGCCACATCAGCGATAACCACCTTGCCGCCGTTTTTCACCCAGTGTTTGGCGAGTGACAGACCAATACCGCCGCCCCCACCGGTAATAACTCCGACAGAATCCTTAATCTCCAGCATTTCATTCCTCCATTTTTATAATTGTTTTTGTCAGTTCAAATCAACCTGAAAAATATTTTCATCTAACTATCATATTATATACAGATATGAAAAGACTTATTTCCATTCTTGCAATAAAAACCTGATTTTTACAGTCATCAATGATTATAACATGCTGAAATTGATGGAACTGTTATTTTATGACGGGTATCTGCTGATTAATAAATTCGATAAGCTGCAGGCTGATTTCCAAGTTTTCACGACCCTCCGGAAAGATGATTGAACTGAAGGTGATTCGGCCAGTCAATCTTCATCATTTTATCGGGACGGTCGTGAGCATCGGCTTGTCCGATGGTGCGCGTTTTTCGTTTGGGAATGCTGGTATGCCCGATGCTCACAAAACGATAGGCATAACCATCAAGGAAATCCCGCTCATTCCAAAAAACCCGGCCGATTTCCCGGCAATACTCGACAAAACATTGAGTTCCTGACAGTTGCTGAGTGATTTCTTTTTTTGAGTCTTTCGTGGTCTTCAGTTCAATACAGAGGATGACCTTTTTCTTGCCGGTATCAGCCACGATGACAAAATCCGCACGTTTGCATTCACCATGGGATCCGTCAAAAATCGTATCGGGCGATCTGAAGGCATCCGCCTTGATCACGATGGCGTCATCCGGCACTCCGAAAATGGTTGCCAAAGCGTCTGCCTGCTGAGGCTCAGTGAGAATGACCTTGTTCTTGCCGTAATTGTCGTCTAACGGCACCTTGGCGGCTTCCTTGATCATCTGATCAAGAATTTCAAGATCGGTCATCGCTATTCTCCTCCCCAGACAATTTCTTCCTGGATACGGTTCATCGTCTCTATGGTCGTGTCAAAGCTGCGGGCCTCAATCCCGAGTTCCGGGTCTGTGTCAGCCAGAGTAAGGGTTTGGCTCAGTGTTTCTTTGTCATTGTCATCCGACTTCACCAGAGCCGTTTCCGCAATATAGACCCTGATTTTATCGGAGGAAATCAGTTCTTCGGGCCGATATCCCTCAGTTTCAGCAATCCGCTTCAGATGCGGTTTGTCATGGTTGAGCATGATCAGCGTGTTCAACTCTTTGATGATATAATCGCTGTGGGTGGTGATGAAAACCCTGATGTCCAAATTGACCAGCCGGGCAAAGACCCGGGCCATGCGGCGCTGGTTTTCCGGATGCAGATTCAGCTCCGGTTCGTCCACCATGAGCAGATCACCGGGCTGTGCAGCATGTCTGAGGTAAAACCCGATATCAAGCAGGGAGCGAACCGCGCTGGAACTTTCACCCATGGAAAGCTTAATCTCTTTGCCCTTTGGCACAAAATAAAGCTGGTCATTCCGGGTGACGGTATAATCGCCGGCGATGATGTCGGCGAAGTCGGACAGCATTTCCGGGTGTCTCTCTGCAATGAAACTTCTCTTTTTTTCAATACTTTCAAGCTGTCGGATAAACTCCACATTCATTTCTACCGGCAGGGCATAGTTCTGATAATCTTTCAGCAGAAGTTCCATGGGGTTGATCATTTTATCGGCTCGGCTCACTTCATCAAGCAGGCGATTGCGGGCAAAATTCAGCTCCTTTTGGAAAATGGCGGTTCCGGTTCGTTCTGCGCTGGAAATGAAGGGATTGGGAAAAAGATGACCAAAAATGATCTCCTTGACAGTATCCGCAATGACTGCCCTGATCACATCAGAGGGAATTTTCACTTTCTCTTTCTCAGCAAGCAGGGTGACGGTCAACTCCGTACTCTCCTCTTTTTTGGTAATGGAAAAAATTTCTGCATTCTCTGTACTCATTTTCCGCTCAAATTTATCTGTGATACGAATATGTTGAGTATCAAGTATCACTTGAAATGCGGTTTTCTGAAATCGGTCTGCCGGAGCCGCAAAAACCTTCGACAACTGCTTTGTGTATTTCTGACATCCCTCCGCAAGAATCTGCCCGGCCTTTTCCGTATATTCCTGCAAATCCATTATCATCACACCGTCATTAAGCAACTGCCATATCTTGTCATCTTGGATGTCTATGGAGAGCAGTTTGTGCCAGTCATGCAAAAAGCCAAAAAGTGTGTAAGTGGCGTAGGTCTTGCCTGTGTTGTTGCCGCCACAAATAATCGTCAGGTCGCCAAGTGAGAATTCGGCCTGTTTCAATGGTCCCAAATTTTTGATTTGAATCTTCATTATTTCATTCCTTATTCTGGCCTAAAAAATAGCCGCTTTGTGCAAAAGGTCAAACATATCTCAAAAAAATACCTTCATTTAATATCAGACTTCCACTTTTGGCAATAAAAATCTGATTTTTACTGTCCAGACAGTCATCATTACTGATTCTGTCCAATGGTAAACCGCGTAAAAGCATACAGTTGAAGAGTTATATCAACAGTCCATTTTTTTCTTGACACGCAGCTACAATATAGCTAAATTGTAACCATGCTGTATGGAAGGCCATTTTGAGTTAAGTACCTGCAACCCATGATGAATCAGACTGTTATGTGCTTTGATTCGATACTTGGTATATCATTGTCAAAAATAAAAGAGATAATTGGAGAATAGGAATCATGAAAGTAAATCCGGATTTTATTTCACCTTGCGGTCTTTATTGCGGAGTATGTGCAATTTATATCGCACACTGCGATAATAACAGAAAATTCAAGGAAGGATTGGTGAATGTTTACAAGGGAAATGTTCCCGGCAAGGGTGCGCTTCCCAACTGCGAAAATCTTTCAGCAGAAGATATTAAATGCCATGGCTGCCTGTCTGATGATCTTTTCATTCATTGCAGGCAGTGTGCAATCAGAGACTGCACCAAAGAAAAAGGTTACACCGGTTGTCATCAGTGCGATGAATTTCCTTGCAGGCACGTTGACGATTTTCCCATGACCGTGGGCAAAAAGGTTATATTGCGCGCTATCCCGTATTGGCGTGAAGTCGGTACTGAAAAGTGGATTCAGGATGAGGAAGCCCGCTATATTTGCCCGGAATGCGGAAATAAAGTTTTTCGCGGTGCTGTAAAATGCAACCGGTGTAAAGCGAAACTGGATCTGGACTGACCCGGAATCCGTTGAAGGAATGAGAGAGCATCAGAGTCCTGCTGACCAGAATTACAGCGGCATGATTTCAGGCATCTGCGTGACGCCGCAATTTAATACCATAGCAGGTATCACCCTCATCTCCCGCGTTCCGCAGAGGTTCGCCCGTCTCATAACTCCTCGTTCCCAAAGTGGAGATTGGGAACGAGGGGCAGTCATATCTGTCTGTAATTCATAGAAGTCTCAGAACTCATAAGAAAAGCTCAGACCCATAAGAAGAGCACTGCCTTCCACATCTCCTTCCAAAATATAATCTTCCGGCCTTGCATCAATATGACGATCTTTGGCAATCAGATATGTGAAATATGCGTCAGTAACAAAATTTTTGTATCTGAAACCCAGGCCTGAGTTGAACAGGTGCCGGTCATTGGAAGGCAGAGAGTAATCAATTGTCTCATCAGGAATAGGTGACTGATCATAAACATAGCCCAGCCTTGCTGTCCATGTGTCTGAAATTTTATATTCAGCGCCAAACCTGAAAGTCCAGACATCATCATAATCTTTTTGTTGGGTTCGATCCCCCAATCCGTTTTCGATAACTAACGGCAGGTCTTTATAGCTTGACCACCCAGTTCGCCAGGCATCTGCTTCCAATATAAGATTTTCGGTCACCTTATAGGCAACACCCATTGTAAAAAAATCCGGCAATGCCAGTTTCCCGGAACCGGAAGCATTGTAGAAGACATCTGAAAAATTGAAAACACCCGGTATTTCTGATACATTATCATAGTAAGCCTTGCCGTCCAGATCCTGGTCAATCCCGGATCTGTAAGTGACGCCAAAAGAAAGCCTGTCTGTGGGCTGATAATGAACAGCAATGTTGAAACCCATATCAATGTGGTCTCCCTCAATTTTCTGATCAATATCTCCCAACGCGGCCGCGCCCTTTAAAAAATTGGTTTTATAAGCCATATCCACCTGGGCGGAGTCCGGATCCAGGCCGTAACTCTGGGCAATTCCCATTTTAATATTGCTTTCGCTTGCTCTTATCACATCCGCGGGCCTGATCTTTTGCTTAAATTCCACATCAACATGCTGAATCGAACATCCTATGGCAACAGAAAGAGAATCACTGACCTTTACTGCAATATTCGGATTCACGTTCACAGTTTCAATCGTGGCCAGATAAGAATTGTATCTGCCATCCCAATTTTCATCAAATTCCGTGGAAAGACCAAAAGGGGAGAACACGCCCAGTCCGAATGAGAACCTGTCATTCAATTTGTAGGTGACATACAGATGAGGCGGGAAAAATACATTCTTTTCTATATCATCGTTGTTTCCGCTTGGATTTGTTATGCTGATGTCCGGAATAATGGCACTGAACCCTGCCATCATCCGGATACCGTCAAGCCTGGTTATGCCGGCAGGATTGTAATACAAAGCTGACGGGTCATCTGCCTGAGCCACAAAGGCTCCGCCAAGGGCCACTCCCCTTGAACTATGTTCATACAGGGCAAATCCTGCGCCAAAAGCCTGTGTGCTCATAATAATAGCACAAACCATTGCAACAAACATACTTTTTATCATAAAAAGTCTCCTTTCTTAAAACTTCCAAGGTTGAGGGTTGCCTTCGACAAGCTCAGGGTCCCTGAGCTTGTCCGGGTCCCTGAGCTTGTCGAAGGGGTGCCTAATCGTATTTCGACTGGATATTTGTCATGAATTCCTTATTATCGCGTAATTTGGCAATTTCATTCCAGATTTCCAGCATTTCCTTATTGCTCAGATGTTGGGTTATTTTGGAGAACATCATAAAATAGGACTTTGATTTTATTGGAATGTCATGAATTTTCAACTTATTCTCAAAGCCAAGCTTGCGAATCAGCATTTCCGCATTAGTCGGTATGGTAATCACTCCCCCTTTCTTTAACTTGGCTACGGTTCGCAAATTTCTTATGGTCTTGCCAGTTATCACTTTGATATTTTTGGCTCTCAGGTCTTCAACAATAGAGTATCCAAGCGGCGCTCGTATTGGCGTGGGCAAGGTTTTAATCTCTCCTTTGAATTTATACGGATTATCAATCGGAGTGATAAGCACATATTCCACCTGCATAATACGCCATTCAGATTTTTTTTCACCAGAAGCATCCGGCGGATAAAAAAATGATTCTGCCCGGCTCAGTTTATAAGAACCGGAAACAAGCGCATCATAGCTTCCCTGCTCTGTCATCTGCAAACAGCGGTTCCACGGAATGGGAGTAAAATTCATTTTATAACCCAAGTTTTCCAAAGCCTGGGCTGTAATATCCACATGCATTCCTTTGGATTCTCCTTTTTCCTTATATGTGAACGGATACCAGGAGTTCATGTCTGTGCAGATATTGACCGTTTCTGCGTATGATATGCCTGATGATACAGTCAAAATAAAAAACAGCAACGTGAATTTCTTCATAATTTCACCTCTTTTAATTGAGTGTCACCAAAATGAAACATGGCCCGCCCGGCATAAGCGCGTATGCTCGGTTCGGCCCGCGTATGCTCGGTTCGGATTGACAAATCCGAACC
>JAOZLU010000013.1:20688-31452 GCA_029934695.1 Desulfobacterales bacterium
CGCGTATGCTCGGTTCGGCCCGCGTATGCTCGGTTCGGATTGACAAATCCGAACCGTAGTGCAGTGCGGGGGATTTGTCAATCCCCCGCGAGCAACTTTTCCGTGTTGCTCGTTTCGGATTGACAAATCCGAACCGTGGGCGGGGCGGAGGATTTGCCAATCCCCCGCGAGCAATGAGGGTGTTGCTGATTCACTGCCCGATCTTATTCACCCTCCCCATAGCCACACCGTCCGGCCCATACACAGATTCCGGGATTCCGTCACCCGACGCAGGAAAATACTGGCCCAGAAATTGCAGAAGAGCGGCCCACTCTTTGAGTTCCTGCATACCTTCAGTAGAGTTCTCAGCATCAATGCGATATTGCATGTAGTCTTGGGGATTACTCAGATCAATAATATCCCCGTCAGCGTTCTTAGGCTCGATGGAAAGTCCCTGGCTGGTCACCACACCCATCATCTGAAGTGAGTAAAGGTCAACCACTGAGCGATAGAGGGTGTCTGTATCTGTGAAATCAAGCTGTGTAAGGCAGGATGCGCTGAACACATCATTATCTCCTCCATACTCTGCCGGCAGAGGATTACCGCACAAATAAACCCTCGTGACCTTTTGGAACGGAGGAGCTGACTCATCATAGTCAAACCTGATTCCCGAGAAGTTGAGGTAGTAGGCAGAGCCAGTCAGAGGAGCTATGGAGACCGCAGCTTCGCAGGTGTTGCGGATCTCAGGAGCTGTCACATAGATTGATATGAGGGGATAGCCTGGCAACTGTTCTGGGTCAGGAGAGATGCCCAGAGGCAGCACGTTATAGATATCGGAGAATGTGATGATACCTGTCCTGCCCGGATATAAACCGTCACGGATGGAGCCGCTTGGCACAATGCCGACAGAAAAGGGACTCGGATCAGTCGTTTCAGGAGCTGATTGGACAGCCTCAAGGGTCAGCAGATTGGCGATGGTGCGAATTGCGTCGGCTGTGAGATTCCCCAGCCCGGTCTCCTGAAAAGGTGCTGTTTCCAGAGAAAAGCCGGTCTTTGATACGGGCGAGGTCAGACTGAGAGGAGCCAGCGCGAGGTTTATCTGTTCATGGTACTGTTCAAGCATTGTTCTCACAGCAGCATTGCCTTCTGTGGCATCATCCACAGGAATGAGATTGAATGTGTAATCAGCAATGCTGTTCTGGGTCACGTTATAAGTGATGTCCAGCCTGCTGATCCATTCTCCGTACTCACCCGGGGAGAAGATGATCGTGTCTGATATGTTTAAGGCTTCATGGGTCGCGGTATGGTAATGCCCTGATGCTATAGCGTCTATGCCGCTGACGTTATTGGCCAGATCAGCATCTTCTCCTGTGCCGTCTGCTTTAACGCCTCCGTGAGACAGTATGACCACCATCTGAACACCATGATTGTTTCTCAGGTCATCCACCTGTTCCTGAATAAAGGAAAAGTCGTGGTTGAAGGTTACCGGCTTTGCCAATGGCGCCTCCTGATCAGAGGTCGGGCCGTTCAGTCCCAGAATACCCACATTCAGACCATGTGAGAGTCTGATAATCTTTTTGTTCACAATTGCTCCGGCACTGATGAGGCCTTCCAGACCGTCATCGCGGGCATCAGTTTCATCCGTGATCATATTGGTGGCCACGATCGGTATCTGGAACGGCAGGCTTTCAGACTGCATCGCATTGGAGATAAGCATGGCCAGACCTGCCGGAGCCCAGTCAAACTCATGGTTGCCCAGCGTGATTGCGTCATAGTTCATCAGGCTGAAGAACTTCAGGCCGATGGGGTCAGAGACCGTGAGGTCGTAACTTGTTCCCATGAAAAAGTCGCCTGAGTCAAACAGGAGCACCGGAATACCTTTGGCTGCCTGTTCCTCGATTGTCTGGCTGATAAGAGTCGCCAGCCGGGCATAACCTCCGACGATACCGTCGTTGTCAGTGGTGTCGTCAGAAGTATAGTCGCTGAAAGGCCCGTAGCCGCTCGCGTGGTGATGGATGTCAGACGTTTGCAGTATCGTCAGCCTGACGATTTCATCTTTATCGTCATCACTGCCGCAGGCATATACAAAAAGGGCCAGCATGAAGACGAACAAAAAAAAGAACTTGGATTTTCTCATCATTTTTTCACTCCTATTTGGGGTTAAGGGTTAGGTATTAGGTATATTACTTCGGATATCCGGTAATCTCCCTGATACGCTCATAAAGAGGCCTGAGACGTTTGTACATCTTCTTATAGACATCATTGTAAAGCGCGTCGTAAAGTTCATGGTTCTTTGTATTCGGTTCAAAGACTTCGCCCACATGAGTCATGGCTTTGACTGCTTCCTCAAAATTGCTGTGAAGTCCGATTCCCACAGCAGCATCTATGGCCGCGCCAAGTCCGGAAGTTTCATATAAATGGGGCCTGGCCGTGGGCAGTCCGAAGATATCAGCGGTAACCTGCATTGCAATTCTGCTTTGCGAGCCTCCTCCTGACACACGAATATCTGTTATAGGCACCCGCGTCCGTTTTTCTATGCGCTCCTTGCCTTCTCTGAGCGCGTAAGCCAGCCCTTCCAGAATTGAGCGATAAAGGTGCGCCCTTGTATGGACATCGCCAAAACCGATAACGGCCCCCTTAGCTTCAGGCCCTGGAAGTTTCACACCGGGTGTCCAATAAGGCTGGAGCATAAGCCCCATGGAGCCGGGAGGAACACCTTCCACGAGCCTGTCAAAAAGAGCTTCGGCTTCCAGGCCCTGCATAGCTGCTTCCTGCTGCTCCTGATAGCCGAATTCCTTCTTGAACCAGCTTACCATCCAATACCCACGGTAAATTTGCACTTCAATTGTATGATACCCCGGCATCGCGGAGGGATAAGGAGGCAGCAGGGGTACGGCTGTGACATACTTTTTGTGCGTCACATTGACTGTGGCTGTCGTGCCATAGCTCAGGCAGCCGACGGAAGGCTCCATGCTTCCCGAACCGATCACCTCACATGCCTTATCCGCGGCAGCAGCTATCAGGGGCAGCCCTGCCGGAATCCCGGTCTTCTCAGAAGCAATTGTGCTGATATTTCCAAGAGTCTTACCCGGTGGAAGCAGTTCGGGCAGCAGAGAGCGGTCAATGGACAGGCTCTTCCATTTCCAATCCCGGTCAGCAGCCCATTCCAGCTTTTTGTAGTCAAAGGGAATATAACCGACCTGACAGCCCACGGAATCAACAAATTCGCCGGTCAGTCTGTATGTAAGATAGCCCGAAAGCAACAGATATTTATGCGTATTATCCCACACCTCAGGCTGATACGTCCGTATCCAGTTCGCTTCGGCCTCTGTCTGGAAATAGGCAAGCATGTCGCTCAGACGCCCGAGCCTGAAGAGCAATCCCCAGATACCTCCCAAGGGCGGCAGGCTGTATGTTTTACGCTGATCCAGCCAAAGCATGGCAGGGCGAAGAGGCTTTCCGTGTCTGTCCAGATTGATGACCGTCCCCCTCTGAGTGGTGAGAGCCACTCCGCAGATACGTTCTTTGTCCACATCCTGTTGCTGCCACAGCCTTTGACATGCCTGACAGAGAGCGTCCCAGAACACCTCGGGATATTGCTCTGCCCAGCCCGGATGCTCTGAAAAATATGGCTCAAAAGTCACCTTTTCCTTTGCCAGCAACTGGCCTTTCAGGTCAAAAATCAGAGCCTTCAGGCTCTGAGTACCGTTATCAATGGATAATATCAGGTCTTTGTTCATTATGAATTGTTCATTATGAATTATGAATTGTGAATTGTGAATTGCCGGGCTATTCTCATATATCCCAGAGGCAAAGGCAATCTCTCCCTTTTTTCGCTTAAACGCATCTTGCCAATCTTTTTTTTAAATATAAAACAACTATCTGACAATAGGGTTTATAGGCCCTTTGCCTGGAAGACCACCGCCTGATTTCTCTGTTCAGAATATCTTTTGTCCATCTGCCGGGATGCTCCTTCCTGAGTAACTCCAACGCCTCATCTAAAGCAGCTTCCCGATTCTTTTTAATTGTTTGCATATTAAGGTTTAAGGTTTTGTCAATATCTCTGTCAACATTTTCATTATCAGAATATATTTCACCTGAACTGCTGAATTTGATAAATGTCTCACAGTTTTTATCTGTCGGATTTATTGTATAATCAGTTCTTTACCTTTTCCTGTATCACAATGTTGCAAATGCAGGGGCTGTCCTTTACCGCCAAGGCAGGCGCCTAACAGATTCTTGTAATTCAATTGCAGGCTCTTAAAATCAGCCTGAGGTTTCCAATGCTCTATTTTCATTTTCCTGATTTTTATCCTTTGCATACAATAGCAGCAAATATGTCCCTGTTCCATCAGCAGAGCATTTCGTAAGTCATCTTTTTTATCATAGTTATCGTAATCTGCATGGGATTTGCACCGATGATGTGTCAAAGATTCAGGCTCAGCACCTTTCTTTATATACTTCACTTTTCTCCTCTTCAATATACTCAATATGTATATTTGCCCTTACAATTTCCGCATCATTTTGACCAAATTTCTCTGTCAGTTCCGAGAGAATGATTTTTGCCTCTTCTGTTTGTTCCTCATCTATGAGACGATATAACTTCCTGAGCTTATCCTTATATGATTCCGGTCTTTCTTCCACGCCCTGAATCTCGAACAAGACAGAATTGGTGTCTCTCCCTTTTGTATGGGGCGTCTTTCCCACAATCTTAAAATTCTCCAAGATACGGACATCCTCTTTTTCCACATTACTCAGAACCTGCGGTGAATGAGTGGTGACAATGAACTGGATATTCGGGAAAGTATGGTGCAGGCATGGTATCACATCCCGTTGCCACTGAGGATGCAGGTGCAACTCAATTTCATCAATCAGAACAATGCCTTTCCCATATCGTGCATGATCTGTTCCCGGGTTTGTAAGAGCCAGTCTGCGGGCAATATCGCATACCATCAGCAACAGGATCTGTTCTCCGGCAGACAGTTGTTCCGCTTTTAATTCCTGCCCGTCCTTACTGATGATCAGCGAACTCTCTTTTGAAGCATGAAAGATGAAATCCCCGTTTTCCCGCCGTCTTTGCATACGCAGATGAGAATAATCACAGGAGGAGAAGTGACTTAAAAAGATGGTTGTCACTTCTCTGACAACTTCCAGATTCCTGTTTGCCGCGTCGAAATCTTTCTGTCTGATCTTTGTTTCATTCTCAATATCCTCCTCAACTCTGAACCATGAGATGAAATCCGACAGGTCAGTCATATTCCTTGTGAAAGCGCCCTGATAAGCAAAAAACCGAGGATCAGAAAATTTTTGATGGCGGGTCAGCCATGTCTCTGATGCTTTTGAAACAGCGTGGCCCGATATTGTCCTGTCGGTCTGATAATACGCAAGGACGGGTAAATTCAGAGAGGAATCTGTTTTCACCCGGACATGAAGATTGCCGTCAATATGATGACTCAGTTCTCTTTCATACCCTCCGTGAGTATCCTTCACGGGAAATGAAATACGCCACGACAAATCATCGGAAAGCGGAGGTTCGCAGCCCGCACTGACACTGATGGTGTTCAATGTTTCCGATGGGGAAGATGTCACGTTTATATCATCCTCTGTCAAAGAGAGTTCTGCTTCGCTCCCGGTCAGTTTTGAAACAAACCGGGATAAGAGCATGGCAACACAGTCCAGCATCGAAGATTTCCCAGAACCGTTTATGCCTGTGAAAACAGCAATATGTGACAAGGGAAATATTATTTCGAGGTCATTAAATCCTCTGAAATTTCTCAGATGTAATTTTTTTACTCTCATTATGAATTATGAACTCATGTTTCGCATCCTAAATTAGCGTAAACGCTGACGTTTACAGCATGTCGCACCCCGATATCCCACACAAAGACACAGAGGACACAGAGAAAAGGCTCGGAGGCCCGGAGGATAAAAGCGGGCACTTATGTCCGGGTTCCGGGCCGGACAGCCCCGGCCGGACAGAACTGCCTGTATCCGACTCAGTAATTTCAGCAGGTTGCACCCTCCCCTAAATCCGTTTCAAAGGGCTTCCATGACCATCTCACGCATCCCTTCATTTCTCCATTTTTCTTTTTTTTCTATCCCTTTCTTTTCCCATTTTTCTTTTTCTTCCTGCACAATCAACACCAATTCTATGTTCTCAAAAAGCAACTCCTCTCACTTCCTGAAAGTCTCAGACCTGATCCGATGTTCCTCACACAGATCGTCCGTACCGGTTTCTTCCTGACAAAATGCTCTTTCAGTATTTCTATCTTCTCTTTCGGCGAATGGCTTCTGGGCATATATGATTCCTTATCCGACCCGACAATGAATTGCCGGGCTATTTTCAGTCGTCCCTGCGGGACTGGGTGCGAGGCTTATTCTTGACCGAACGAGGCCGGAGGCGAATAAAATCGCTTCCAATGGTCAAGATACATGTCTGTTTCTTCCTTCCAACGCTGAGTGTCCCATGATAATACAGGTTCGCACAACTTTTGAATCCGATCAAGGTGCTCCTTTCCTCCCTGTGGTGTCAGCAATCCTATGCGTACCCGTCTCAAAAGCAGGTCAGTGAGATGTCTCACTTGTTCATACTTGGCTGCAAAGGGCAATTCAGCCCATAAGAAATGGGTATCGGGAACAGGTGAAAGGTCTTCCGGATCGGCCATTTCGACAATTTTTTTTGCTGTTTTGCCATATCGCCCGCTGAGACGCCGGCACATATCATGGGATAACCCGTCATAATTTTCTTCTGCTTCGTTGTGCGGCGGAAAAATGTGCTCATCTTTGGCAGGCAGTTGAACTGATGGCAGAAAAGGCATTGCAGCTTCAAGAGCGTCCAATGCCAACCTGCGAAATGTTGTCAGCTTTCCTCCTGTCACCGTAACAAGCCCTTTGTCTGTCCAGACTACATGATCGCGTGATTCCTTTGAAGGAGCGAGCTTGCCTTTGCTGAGTACCGGCCTGAGTCCTGCAATGGTGGAAAGGCAATCTTTCGGGGAGATGCGGAGCGAAGGGAAATAGGTATGCAAGGCTTTCATCAGGTATGAAACTTCCTCATGGGTAACGACAGGCTCCGCGGAAATATCTTCCCTGTGCTCCACATCGGTCGTGCCGAACAACACGGCTCCCTCCCAGGGAACTGCGAAGACCGGTCTGTTATCTGTCGGATGGACAAGAGCCACAGCCTGAGCAAGAGGAAAGACCTGGGATGGGAAAATTAAATGGCTGCCCCGCAAAGGACGCAGATGATAGTTCGGCTTTGGTGAAGGATGCAGTTTTTCTGCCCAGGCCCCGGTGGCGTTGATCACTGCGCGGGTTGAAAATGTTTTTGTCGCCTGTGTTTCAGTATCTTCCACCTCAACGCCTGTAACCTCTCCCTGATCATCGCGTATTATTCTGGTTGCATAAGTGTAATTCATTGCATAAGCACCGGAAGTCACAGATTCATTGATCAGACGCAGAACCAGCCGGGCATCGTCAACCTGGGCATCAAGAAATCTGAATCCTCCGCGAAGCCCTTCCTGTCTGATATACGGTGCCATCATAGAGAAGTCATAAGTGCTGTGAAAGCTGTGCTGCCTCTTGCGAGCCATGATGTCATACAGCAGAAGCCCTGTGCCAAGAGTTGTTTTCCATGGTCCGTGCCCACTGTAAACAGGCATCAGGAATCCCAGGGGTTCAACCAGTCCCGAGGCTTCTCTGAGCAGACGCTCACGTTCTTTTACAGAAGCCATGGTCAGCAGTAACCGTCCTTCTTTGAGATAACGCAGGCCCCCGTGAACCATTTTTGAAGAACGGCTTGAAGTTCCCCATGCGAAATCCTTCTGCTCTGTCAGAAGCACACGCAAGCCCATACGCGCAGCTTCCCGGAGGATACCCGCACCGGTGATTCCTCCCCCTATTACGATCAAATCCCAGTCTTCTTGTAATTCTTTTATGTTCATATCATTAACACTTAAAACCTTCATATTAATTGAGTGTAACCAAAATAAAGCAGTTTCAGAGCTGATTTTCTGAGAATATGCCGAAACACGCCTCTTATGAACCCGGAAAAGCGGCGCATATGACAACGGCATACCAAAAAAACGAAATATTACAATTTGAGTTTCAATCCTTGTTGCCGTTTCAACCTCCACATCCGAGTCTCCCCGAGTTCCAAATATCCGAAAGTTCGCATCATCCTTAAGGAGGCATGGAACATTTGATGGCTAATCCATCCAATTCTCAAGCACAAGTTCTCCGACTTTTGAAAAATGCCCCACATTGTTGGTAACCAATCTCAGATTATGAGCCAGAGCGACAGATGCGATAAACAGATCTCCGTATGCGACAGGAGTCCCCTTTTTTTCCAACCCCGTCAGCAAGGTTGCCGCTCTGTCCATGACAGGATAATCCAATCCGAGAATATTATGCTTTGCGATTTCGGTTCGGAAGCACCTCTCCTTTTCCACGAGCCCCCTTTTTCGTAATCCCTTCAGGATTTCAAAGACAGTCAGCGAAGATATGTTGAATCGTCTGAAATGTTTCAGATATTCCTCTGCCCGGGCAACCACATGAGGAATATCCCGCATGTAATAAGAAAAGATATCGGTATCAATAAGACATTCTTTTATCTCATATTTCTTCATAACTTCTCCCATACTCTCCTCTGTCACGGCAGCATTCCAGAAAATCTCCGAAATCCTCTTCGCTGAGGTCGGACAGTAAACCAGCCAGAGGTTCTTTTTTGACAGGAAGTTCCCCAGTGTTTTCGAGAAAGGTAATAATGACATGGGATATTCCCTGTATGGGGACATCTTCCGAAACCCTGACTTTTCCATCTTCGTATATGCCAGGAACAGAAAATAACATTATTCCACCTCCTTTTTGTATCAGTATGCATAATTTTTTTGGTCAGTTCGCAGAGTGTGGGAACGAGATGCACTGTTTTGTTTACACTCATATCAATTTGCCTGGATTCATACGCCCGTCAGGGTCGAAATGGGAGCATAGTTGCTTTAACGCACTTATTCCGAGAGACCCTTTTTCCGCTTCCAGATAAGGTTTATGATCCAGTCCCACACCATGCTGGTGGCTTATCGTTCCTCCGGCTTTGACAACCGCACTGCTTGCCGCGTCTTTGAGAGCCTTCCACCGGACAATCATCTCTTCAGGATTGTCTGCCAGTCGGAACAGGTATGTGGTATAGATGCTTGAGCCTGTCGGATAGACATGGGAAAGGTGGCTGAAGGCATGTACCTTTTCATTCCAGGGCACTAAGGCATTTCCAATACTTTTTTCAATTGCATCCATGGTTGAGGAAATTTTGTCCCACGTCACAGCAGTTTCCAAGGTGTCAACCGCATAGCCCCTGTTCCATAGTGTGTTACGCAGATAAGGTGCTCTGAAGCGGTTTTTCTTCCAGGCATCTCCCATCATTCTTCCGAGGGCAACTCCTTTTTGCCGATGAAAAATTGAAAAAGCCTCCCGTCTGACTGTTGCGGTCAGAGAACGTGAGCCGATAAAGCCGATCAGACACATACACGAACCTTCTTCAGGGATGTTTCGCAGGCGAAGATAGCGTCTGAGCAGGGCGATCTTTGTTTCATGTCCGGCCAGGGCCAGATTGGTCATGGTTTCCAAGGGGTTGCTCAGGCGTATCATGGAAATCGGCAACTTGGCGCGAGCCAGCTTCCGCGCAGCTTCCACTGCCTGATCCCATGAAGGGAAAAAAACGCCATAGACATCATCTCTTTCAGGTAAGGGAGAAATTCTCACACAGGCTTTTGTAAGGATGCCCAGCCGACCCTCTGATCCCAGAACCATCTGCCGAAGGTCCGGGCCTGCGGCAGATGCCGGGAAAGGGGGAAACTGCATGGCACCTTTCGGGGTAAGCAGTTCTCCTCCTGCAAACAGTTGTTCGATTCTTCCGTAATGCAGGGATTGCTGACCGCTGGACCGGGTCACTATGCAACCGCCCAATGAGGCATACTCAAAAGACTGGGGGAAATGCCCCAGAGTAAAACCTTTGGCCCTGAGCTGAGCCTCAATATCCGGCCCTCGGATTCCGGCTTCAAAGGTGGCGAGCAAACTGTCCGAGTCGAAAGCAGTCATGCGGTTCAGATGTTCAAGAGATAAGCTCAGTACCGGTCTGTCCCCTTCCGGCACCTGAAGATGACCCACAACACTTGTTCCTCCGCCATAAGGTATGATGATGATCTTATGCTTATCAGCAAATTCCAGAAGTTCCCGGACCTGCTCAGGGGTGGAGGGAAAGGCCACACCATCGGGAAAATGCTGCAAAGTTCCCCCGCGCAGAGCTGTCCAGTCAGGCAGACTCTGGCCGTGGGCATGATCAAGCCGTTCTTTCTGGTCGGTGGATATAAGAGGATGGTAAGGCAGCCGTGTAGCTGGTACACGCGCCAGGAATTTTTCGAGCGGATAATCTCCCCCGGGCATTCCCTCCCCGACCAGTTCCCGCAAAAGATCGCAGACTTTTGGCGGCAAGTCAATATGAATAGTGTCATCTCCCCAACCGTTCCAATGTTGCATTACTTACCTCCTTTAAAAAATGGTAACATTTATGTACAAATATCCTTAAATATATACATAACAGAGCCGAATTTATATAAAGAACTCCGATTTCCGGCAGGAAACCGGGAAATTGTCATCAGTCCGAACATTCATGAAGAATATTGAAATGTGATTTTCAGCACTCTTCATAAAAATGTCAATTATTTTTTACTTTTCAGCCGAAATAAAGGATACTGATCGGGTCAGGGGCTGTCCGGCTGACCGACGGGCTAT
>JAOZLU010000248.1:0-5875 GCA_029934695.1 Desulfobacterales bacterium
TTTGCAATGCTGCCTCTCCCATTTTTTTATCCTTTCTTCAAAACATCATGGCCCATGAAACTACAGGGATTTAATAAGAATATCAATCCCGTTAAACTACTACTCGACCAAATAAATTGTCAAAACTTATTTAGTCAAGCATTACAGAGATTGAGTTTAATAAGGATATCAATCCAGTGGAACTTATATGAATATGCTCAAAAAGACAAGCATATTTTCAATCTGTGAAATTTGAATAATCCATAAAATTTTCGGTTCAAAATTTTCAATCTGTGAGATTCAAATAATCCGTAAAATCTGCGGTTCAAAAATTTGGGATTGCTTTTTTAAAAGTTTAACATTAAAATGATTTTTAAGTTATAAAATATTTTAAAAATAAGGAGGAATTGAATGAAAAGAACCATCACAACCCTTGTCAGCCTGCTGCTTTTGCTGATCATGAATGCACATCCGGTATTTTCCGGGGAAGTGCGGAACAGAACATTCAGCAAAGAAGAAATCAAGGCAATGCAGGCAAAAAATGCGGTCATCCGAACAAAATTCGGTGACATCACCCTTAAATTTTTCCCCCAAGTTGCCCCGAACCATGTCAGCAGTTTCATAGAGCTTGCTGAAAAGGGGTTTTATAACGGGACCACCTTTCATCGGATCATTCCCGATTTTATGATCCAGGGCGGGGATCCCAATTCAAAGGATCCTGACAAGTCAAAACATGGCACTGGAGGGCCGGGGTATCAGATCAAGGCTGAATTTAACAAAAAGCCCCATAAAAAAGGGATCCTTTCAATGGCAAGGTCCCAGCATCCGGACAGTGCCGGATCCCAATTTTTCATCTGTGTGGGTGATGCTCCCTTCCTTGACGGCAAATACACCGTTTTCGGAGAGGTTGCTGAGGGAATGGATGTGGCCGACAAAATCGTAAAACAGCCCAAGGATCGGAAAGATAATCCACTTGAGAGAATTGAAATGAAAGTGGATATTGTAACCACGAAGCCCAAGAAATAATCCTTGCAAGGATGAACGATGAAGTGAACAATGAACGACAGTACCTTCATAATTCATCCTTCATAATTCATATAAAGGGGTTATAATGAAAAATATTATGAGTATCTGTGTTTTTATGATTCTTCCCGTGATGTTTCCTTTGGATTCATCTGCAAAAATGTATAAATTTTTCGGAGGCCCGGATGGCGGAACCTATCAATATTATGCAAAGGCAATCGCCGAGATTTCCCAGAAAGCCAGCGTTAAAGTCAAAGCAAGTCCGTCAAGCGGCTCTATTGTAAACATCCGGGTGGTCAACTCAGGAAAAGCCGATTTCGGCGTTGCCTATTCAGGAGACATTTTTAAGGCAAGAAACGGAATGCTGACAAGAGATAAAAAAAAATACACAGATGTCCTGGCAGTGGGATATTTTTACAGCGCGGCAGCCCAGTTGATCGTGAAGGCGGATTCCGCTATCACATCAGCGAGACAACTGGTGGGGAAAAAAGTCGGCATTGGAAATTTCGGATCCGGAGCAGCCGCTTCCTGTGAACTGTTCCTCTCAGAACTGGGAATATGGCATCAGATCAATAAGAAGTTTCTGGGCTACAGCAACGCGGCAGCCGCCTTCAGGACAGGCCAACTGGATGCCTTTTGGGTCTTCACAGGCTTTCCCAATGCATCCGTAAAACAGGCAGCCGTTGGAAACAGCATTGCATTGATAAATGCCTACAACGATGCCTCAGAAACCGATATGTTCAAAAAATATCCCTATTTTTCAAAGATGACGATTCCTGGCGGTACTTACAGAGGGGTTTCAACAGACACTGTCACCTTTCAGGATTGCGCCCTGTGGATCACCAACAGCAAAGTGCCGGAAGACGATGTCTATAAGCTTCTCAGCCTGGTTTTCAGCAGGGAGGGGCTGGATCATCTTCTCAAGGCCCACAAATCAGCAAAAAACATGAATATCCAAAACGGAATCACCGGCATTGTGACGCCGCTCCATCCCGGGGCTGAAAAATTCTGGAAAGAGAAAAAGGTTCTCAAATAATATCCCACCACGCTCGGTTCGGATTGACAAATCCGAACCGCCTGCCGCCAAAAACTCATAATGCTCGTCAATCCGCAAAGCTTATCTTCTGTCGGAATCATTTCTGCAAGTTTTTGGGGAAAGAGGTTAAATGAAAATTTTATATGTGGAAGATGAATTAGCCAAAAGTATTCCTTATATTATTCGCTTATTTTCCAAATATCTGAGACAGGAAGGAATTCAAAAATTAGAATTGCTTCAGACAGATGAAAACGATGGTAACAGCCTTTCGGAAGAAATCAAAGCCATCGTGGAAGAGACAGACTTGGTAGAAGTTGAATACCGCTTTTCAGGCGCATTGGATAAAATTATGAACGCATATCAGAAATATGCGTTATTCATCGTTGACAGAAATCTGGTCGAGAGCGAATATTATCCTGAAGAAATAAAAGAAGTTGATCCGGATTACACCCAGATCGAATATGATGACTATTTTGAGTGCGAAGGGGATTACCTTTTCTGCAAACTGGCACTGGCCGGCCGTGCAGATATAATGAAAAAGTTCTATTATCTGACCCCTCATTCCTATAAGCAGCGTGACATTAACATCCCTGAAGCTGCAAAAGCACTTATTGACATGAATAAATTCATGGCAAACAATTTTATTGAAAAAAACAATGAAAAAGGTTTTAAAAGACTGCAAAAGCTGGTTAACAATGTCAAACTTCTGGATGTACGAAATGAAAACAGGCATTATCTGAAAATTTTAAAAGATAATATTGATGAAGAATCCGCTCAGAGATTCCTTCTTATGCTTCACAATAAAGATTCCAATAAAAAAGAGACGGTTACTGACAACTTGGAATTGCTGGGAAATATCCTGAAAAAAATATTGACAGAGGCAGCAAAACGACTGAATGCGCCTCCTTCCTGTTGGGACAACCGGAACAGACTCATCATAAAAAATTTTCTCTGGCGTCTGACCCGCGACGAGACAGACGGAAGAATAAGTTATAAATTTGATACCAACAGCCTCCTGAGAGGTTTTCTTTATACGCTTTACGGAATTACCAGTGACCTCAGTCTGCGTGAGAAATCTGCAGCATATCAGCCCACGGCGAATACTGTCAATTCGCTTTTGTATGCGTTGAAAGATATTATTTTGTGGTTCGGTAAAATTTGTGAAAGGTGGAAAGTGGAAGATGAGAAGTTAAAGGTGAAAAATTAAAGGTTAAAAGTTAATCCTTTCTTATACACAATCCGTGTAGATGAGGGCTGCACGGATCAGTAATCTACACGGATTATGTCTGAGCAAGGATTTCAGAGCCGCCAGGTAATCCTTTCTTATACACATGACCCTGATCTCGGCCGGCTCAAATCCGAACACCTCCTCAATGCGTCCGGTCTTCACGCCGATCACTTCAAGCGTCTCTCCCCGCAGCACATTCGCAAACCATTTCACAATGAGATCGTAATTATGGGCATAATCTGTGCCGTTGCTGTTTTTCAAAATTCCTCCGAAGGTCACAAAAATTAAAAAATAAAATCACCTGCCCTGTCTGACATCCTTAATATATACACGGAGATCAAAATGCAAGAAAAAAATTGATGCAGAGCGTATGTGCCGGATTCACAAATCCGGCGGGACGGTTCTGTTTTATCTATGAACTTGATTTTATTTGATCTGATACAAAAAGTTATTTCCCCTGTATCACAGAAAAATTTACAGCTTGAATAAATTTAAACTGGCTCTTACGGGGGTGATGAATTTGTAAATCCCTTATGTGCAGTGCTTTACATATCAGAATCAAAATTTCGGGAAACCTTTAAGCTATATTGGCAGAAAAAGTTATATTGACAGAATTTTTTTTTTTAGTTAGGAACAAGCAAAATTATTTCAGGGTTTCTTTTCTGCCACACAATTTTTTACCCTGTACAGTGTAAAATCATAACCTGACTGCTGTTTTATGACAAACGGTCAGCAATGTGGAACTGTGGACCTGACCGGATATTTTTTGATCTGCTGACACTTATGCTTTGGGAGAAATGCCATGATAATCGGACTTGATGTAGGGGGGACACACACGGATGTGGTTCTTTTGAAAGATGAAACGCTTGCAAGGGAAATCAAAGTTCCCACGGACTCATCTGACCTGTTTAAAACGGTCCTGACAGGACTGGAAAAAATTACAGAAGGCATTGAACCCGAAGAAATAAGACGGATTGTCCTCAGCACAACACTCACCACAAATGCAATTGTCCAGGGAAAAACGCAGCAGGTGGGGATGATCGTTTCCGGGGGCCCGGGAATTGATCCTGCACTTTTTCAGACAAATGAGCATTATTTCACCGTTTCCGGCTCTATTGACCACAGGGGCCGGGAAAAAGAGCCTGTTGATGAACATGAAATACTGAAAATTGCCGATATTCTGAAAAAAAAGGAAATCCGCAATATCGGAATCGTGGGAAAATTTTCAGCCCGGAACCCGGCTCATGAGCTGAAAATTTATGAAATCATAAAAGATTCTTTTGGAAAAATTTTTCTTGGACACCGGATTTCAGGCAACCTGAACTTCCCCCGCCGCATTGCAACCACTTATCTGAACGCGGCTGTCCGTCCCATCCATAAAAAATTTTTTGAAGCTGTCAGAAAATCCCTTGAAGAAAAAGGCATGTCCGTGCCAATCCACATCCTCAAAGCCGACGGCGGAACCATGAGCTTTGAATCTTCCATTGATTTTCCAGGGCAGAGCATCCTTTCCGGGCCTGCCGCAAGCGTTATGGGATCCATCGCTTTCGCATCTGGTGAAGGGGAAAGCCTTGTTCTGGATATCGGCGGAACCACCACTGATATTGCAGTGCTTATTAACCAGGCTCCTGTTCTGGAACCGCTGGGCATCCGTCTGGGCGGTTATAAGACCCTGATCCGCTCATTGAAAACCTGTTCCATCGGCATCGGAGGGGACAGCGTGGTAAGGGAAAAGAACGGCAAACTGGAAATCGGACCGGACCGCATCGGCCCTGCAATGGCTTACGGCGGGTCTGTCCCTACGCCCACGGACGCGCTTTTTGTTTTGGGAATGGTGGAAAACGGTGACAGGGAAAAGGCGATAAAAGGGATTGATTCCGTTGTAAAGGGTCTTGGAATGTCTGCCCAAGAGGCTGCATCTGAAATTTTTGATCTTTCATGCAGAAAAATATTGGCAGAAGCTCAGGACATGATTGACCGCATCAACAGCAAACCGGTCTATACGATTCATGAAATGCAGGAAGGCCGTCAGGTAAACCCGAAAAAAATCCTGGTACTCGGCGGGCCTGCCCCCTATTTTGCAAAACGCCTTGAAGAAATATCCGATTACAGCGTAGGCGTTGTCCCCAGGTGGGCGGTGGCGAATGCCATAGGTGCCGCACTTGCGAGAACCACCTGCGAAGTCACGCTCTTTGCAGATACCCAGTTGGGGATTGTAGCGGCTCCTGAAGAAAATTTCAGCGAAACCGTGGACAAAAATTTTTCAAAAGAAAAAGCTGTTAAAAAAGCAGATGCCCTGCTCAGACAAAAAGCCCTGCAAACCGGCGCATCAGATGTTGATGAGATTGAAACGGAAATTATCGAAGACCTCCAGTTCAACATGATCCAGGGTTTTCATACTGTGGGAAAAAATATCCGGGTGAAAATGCAGGTGAAACCGGGACTGATTTATGGATATGACAGCTATTGCTGAATTCAGTAAAATGTAGGGTGGGTGGAGCGAAGCGGAACCCACCTTATGCGGAAATGGTGGGTTCCGCTTCGCTCCACCCACCCTACATCCGGGTATTTTATTTTTTGAAAAATTTCTGACATTAAATCGGAGAAAT
>JAOZLU010000248.1:5975-9329 GCA_029934695.1 Desulfobacterales bacterium
CCTACATCCGGGTATTTTATTTTTTGAAAAATTTCTGACATTAAATCGGAGAAATTGGGAAAAAATATCCGGGTGAAAATGCAGGTGAAACCGGGACTGATTTATGGATATGACAGCTATTGCTGAATTCAGTAAAATGTAGGGTGGGTGGAGCGAAGCGGAACCCACCTTATGCGGAAATGGTGGGTTCCGCTTCGCTCCACCCACCCTACATCCGGGTATTTTATTTTTTGAAAAATTTCTGACATTAAATCGGAGAAATCATGCTAACTGCCAAACACAAAACCGGCCTTGTTTTTTTCCCAGCCTTTGACTGGGCCATCAGCCCCACCCATCCTGAACGGGAAGAACGCCTTCTTTACACACAGGATCAGGTTTTTGAAGAGGGGCTTTTTGATATTGAGGGAATTGTCGAATTCAAACCTGATCTTGTCCGGGTTCAGGATGTGGAGCGTGTGCATTTCTGCGTCCCGGACGTGTGGGAGGTCACCACAGAATCTCATTTCATCAGCGCGGGAGGTGCGAAGACCATTGGTATGGCCGTGCTTGACAAACAGATAGAAAGAGGCTTTGCCCTTGTCCGGCCCCCGGGACACCATGCCATGCGAATGGTGCATGGTGCGAGGGGATTCTGCAATATCAACATTGAAGCCATTATGATTGAGTTTCTCCGCGCTGCTTATGGCATAGACAGGGTTGCCATTGTTGACACGGACTGCCATCATGGGGACGGAACGCAGGATATTTACTGGCATGATCCTGACACGCTGTTCATATCCATCCATCAGGATGGCCGGACCCTCTATCCCGGATCAGGATTCATGAATGAAATGGGCGGGCCTAATGCCGCGGGAATGACCGTCAATATCCCTCTTCCGCCGAACACATCGGAAGAGGGATTTTTATATACCGTCAGAAACATGGTTCTGCCCATCCTTGACGATTTCCAGCCGGATATCATCATCAACTCAGCCGGACAGGATAATCATTATTCGGATCCCCTCACCAACATGAATTTCTCCGCCCAGGGATACGCAGATCTGACGTCCCTGTTAAAACCGGATATCGCCGTGCTTGAGGGAGGATATTCCATCGAAAGCGCCCTTCCTTATGTGAATGTGGGTATCATTCTGGCCATGGCCGGAATTGACTATGCCGGCGTAAAAGAACCCGGGTACGATCCGGACAGTATCCGTCAGACATCGGATGTCACTGACTATATTGAAAAAAAAGGAGAAAAAGTTCTGGGTATCTGGCAGCAGCGGGAAGAGATAAAGGCCCGGCTCCGGGGAGAAAAGGAATTTGATGAACGGACCCGCAGAGTTTATTACGATACGGACAATATCTCTGAAAACCAGAAAGAGACCGTGCGTATATGTTCTGACTGCGGCGGTGCAATACGGATTGATTCATCATCAGACACAGGGAAGCACGTCCTGGCCGTCCATATTCCCCGGAAAGCCTGCAAAAAATGCAGGGATGTCGGCTATCAATGGTATGATTCAGCACTTGGAGAGAACTTTGACATGGTTCTTCTTCAGGATCGTGATGAGGATAAGTACATCAAAAGTTGTTAAGTGTAGGGTGGGTGGAGCGAAGCGGAACCCACCATTTCTGGTATAATTAATTATGAGGCAATTGAAGAACTCAACTCTGTATAATCAATATTCTTGAATAAAGTTATGGGGAATTGGCGAAACCATGTAAAAATCGGTATGCAGCCTCCCCTGAATCCATTATAATCAGCAAACACTTAAAACCTGAAACTTAGGCGATTTCCAGAAAAGAACATCCCACTGCGGAGATTTCGCCTCCGGGATGCAGGGTGGGCGGAGCGCAGCGCAACCTGCCATTGGCTTATGTGCGAGTTGGTGGGTTACGCTTCGCTCCACCCACCCTACGGCGTAATGGGATATTCTTTTCTGGAAATCTCCTTAAAAAAAACATTGGGCATTGCAGAAAAACCATGAGACGCTTTCATTCATACGGGCCTGTGGATCGCAGGCATCATTTCTGCGTTGATCGCAGAAAACTTATTGAAAAATGCACCGGGCAACTAGTCGGTGTTTCAGAAGAAGGTGGTCATTACTTTACGATATGGGCATCACGCCAGGCAGGCAAAACATGGATAATGCGCCAGGCTGATGTTCCTTTCGCCTTCCATGATCCTGTATGCAACTATCTGTATCTGAATGGAATCATCGAGTCTCACACGGTTGAGAACATCAACGAAGAACCAAAGGAATTCTGTCGTTTCTCTTCGCCGTTTGTCCAGAACTGCATTTACAGCGCCCTGGGCATGGACATGATGAAATCCATGCCGCCAGTACGTCCCCTTGATCCTCTGGATGATCTCTCAGATGTGCTGGACGAACCAGAGTTGAATATCCCCGCACTAATGGACCGGTACCAGGATTATCTGAAACGCCTGAAAGCATCAGGGCATGAGATATGGAAAGCCCAGCCCCTTCGTGCAGATATGAGAATCCGCGAGGCTTCAGGACATTTTCATCTGCATGCGTGGCTCTGTAATGCCTTGGGCAGGGATTGCGCTATAACCCCGGAATTTCCCACAGGCAGCGGTCAGGTGGATATTCACATCAGATGCGACGGCAAACGGGGAATCATTGAGGTAAAAAGTTTTTCCAATCTCCGTCAGATAAGAAAGGCAAGAACACAGTCCGCGGAATACGCATCCGATCTGGGCTTGGATGCGGTCACTGTGGCAGTTTTCATATCAGATGCAGATGAAAAGGTTCTGGAAAAGATTTCGGGCGATGATGTGATCGGCGGGGTGAAAGTGACAGTGAGGGCGATCGGAATATGACTTAGCCAGTTCCGCACTCCCTGAGAATTATTATGAAAGATTTCAGACAGTTCGCCATAAAACAGAACCTGCGTTTAAGAGCGCTGCTCATTCAGGCTGTTCGCAGTTTTTTTATTGAGAAGGATTATCTTGAGGTTGAAACGCCCTGCCGAATCCCCGCGCCCGCGCCGGAGACTCATATTGACGCTGTGACTTCTGCAAGCTGGTTTCTGCAAACATCCCCGGAACTCTGCATGAAAAGACTCCTTGCTGCGGGATACTCCCGCATATTCCAGATATGCAAGTGCTTTCGCAGTCAGGAAAGAGGAGCCAGGCATCTGCCTGAATTTACCATTCTTGAATGGTACTGTGCAGGCATTGATTATTTTGATCTCATGGATCAGTGCGAAGACCTGATATGCTTTGTGGCCCGAAATTCCGGTTTCGGAGATGCCATTGTTTATCAGGGAAAAAGCATTGATCTGAAAAAACCCTGGCTCAGAATATCCGTCGCGGAAGCGTTTGACAGATACGCTTCAATATCAATG
>JAOZLU010000249.1 GCA_029934695.1 Desulfobacterales bacterium
CCTTGTGAACTTTCATGATGCAAAAAACCGCTTCGCTTAATTTTTGCACTCCTTGCGAACTTTCATGGGGTAATGCGTTTTTCCCGGGTCCCTTACAGCGGCAACAGCCAACTGCAACCCGAGTGACTGTGAGTTCATGCTATCCATTATTATGCAGTTTCAATTTTCGTTTTCATCCAGAATTTCATGTATTTTATGGGAAAGTTCCTTCATTATAATCGGCTTCAACAGAAAACCATTAATACCCAAAGATGATGCTTTCTCTTCAGACATGGCTTCACTGAACCCGGTACAAAGCAATATTGGAATATCAGAACGTATTTTGGTCAATTCAACTGCAAATTTGTCTCCAGGCATATTCGGCATTTGCATATCAGTAATTACCAAGTCAAATTTTTCAGGTGCTGCACGGAAAAATTCAAGTGCTTCAATACTGTTTGAACGTGAAGTAACTTTGTAGCCAAGGCGTTCCAACATATTTTGTTCCATTTCAATAACAGCTTTTTCATCATCTACAAGCAAAATGTGTTCAGCAGCACCCTGAATTAATGTTTTTGTATGGCTTACCTGTTGTTTTTCAACAATCTCTGCTAATGGCAGATACACATGGAATTCAGTGCCTTTGCCAAGTTTACTGTACACCTGAATAGCACCATTCATGTTTTTGACAATCCCATGCACAACTGACAATCCCATGCCTGTCCCCTTACCTGTTTCTTTAGTTGTAAAAAACGGATCAAAGATTTTCCTGATTAATTCATTATCCATGCCTTTACCTGTGTCAGATATGCTTAAACAGGCATATGTGCCAGTTTTTATGCCTGGGTCAGACAAATCAGGCTCTTTAAGTTCAACTTCTTTCAGGTTTATTTTCATTTCTCCACCAGTTTCTTCCATGGCATGATAAGCATTAGTGGCAAGGTTCATTACAATCTGATGTATTTGTATGGGGTCAGCTTTGATTTTACCACAGTCAGGATTGATATTCTGACTGATTTCAATTGTTGTAGGAATTGTACACCTGATAAGCTTCAAAGCTTCCCTGATAATGGGCTGCATTTTCATCAGCCTTGCCTCACCTGATTCCTGACGTGAAAATGTGAGTATCTGCCTGACCAGTTCACTGGCTCTTAGGGAACTGGTATATATCTGGCTGAGGCCATTGCGAAACGGACTGTCTTCAGGCATATCTGCCAACAGCATTTCTGAATAACCTAAAATGGGAAAAAGAATATTATTAAAATCATGGGCAATGCCGCCTGCAAGAGTTCCGACGGACTCCATTTTCTGAGCCTGTCGGAGTTGGGATTCTATTTTTTTAAACTCGGTAACATCTCGAAAAATTGCTAATTTTGAAACCGAACCATTTATATTAAATATGGGCGAGTTAGAAATATGAAAAGTTTTGCCATCTTTATCACTGACAATCTCATGATTTATGGATTCACCTTTTCTGATTTTTTCAAAAACACACCATTGGCATCTTTCATCAAAACCATGTATCGCTTTGTGACAGACTTCGCCAGAGGCATCATAGCCTGTCCTTTTAATCATAGCCGGATTCATGTACTCAATCTGAAAGTCAGATGAACAAATATATATCGCTTCATCTGTAGATTCCATCATTGCACGGTATTTTTCCTCACTCACATATATCTTTTCCTCCGCATGCTTACGCTCGGTGATATCCTGAGTAACCCCTATCCCTCGAATACACTCACCTCTTTCATTGAAAACAAGTTCGGCTTTTTCTCTCACCCATTTCTCTTTTCCTTCAACTGACAGGCGATGCTTGATATCGTAAGGCTGCCCGGTAAAGAATGCTTCCCATTTCGCAGCGACAAATTTTCTGTCATCAGGATGGACACAATTAATAAAAATTTCGTATGTGAGTTCGGTTCCAAGAGGAATTCCAAATATCTTATAATTTTCATCTGTCCAGCTGAGATTATTCCCTTTGATTTCCAACTCCCATGTACCTATCTGTCCAATTTCCTGGGCTTTCTGAAGAAAATATTGTTGTTTCTGAAGTGCCTTCTCTGCTATTTTCAGTTTGGTTATATTTTTTCTTAAAAGGTGTTGTCTGTATATTAAAAACATGACAACAATCAGGAAAACAATCAGAACTTGTCCCAACAGTTTATAATCAGCAACAGGTTCTTTTATAGAAGGGTGTACCCATTTTCTGAAAATTTCTTTAGATCTCTGTTCTGAGATATCTGCCAATGCTTTATTTAAAACAGATAACAATATGTTATCATCATCTGATACGGCAATATGCAGATAATATATAAAATCCGTATATCCTATGATTTGTAAATTATTAAACATATTTTTCGAGATTACATGAGAGGCAACCGGCAGAGTTGCAATTGTAAAGTATGCCTTACCACTGTTTACATATTGAAATGATTCTATATCTCCGCTTGTTTTTATGATTTTCATGTCCGGATACTCTTTTTGCAATTTTGGAATCAGTCCTGAATTTTTTTGTCTTGTCCATGGCTTATCCATAACCTCATCAAGCCCGGACACTATCGGTTTATCTTTTGCCGCAATTATTGCAAGCGGCAGGCGCAAATAAGGTCTTGTGAATTTTGCATACTTCTGTCTTGCCGGGCTCTTAATGTAACATGGCAGAATATCCACTTTATAATCTTTTAAATACTGCTGGCCCTCTTTCCAGTTTTTTGTCGGTATGTTTTTAAATTTAATATCCAATCTTTTCTCTATCTCTTTTAAGGTATCTATGGCGATGCCTCGCATCTCATTTTTATTTCCATCTTTGGCAAACACTATAGGTGCCCAATTGGGATTGTTGCACATCGTTACAACTTTTTTGGTTTTCAGATAATTTTGCTCCTCCTCTGTAAGCGTGGATATGAAATCAATCATCTGTTGCGTCATTTGATTTGATCCGGACAAATCCTGATGAATTATTTTTTTCTCATAACCACTTACGGTGGTTGCAGTTAAAAAAATGGCAAACACGACCGATGATATCAGGATTTTGAGAATTTGTTTTAGCATCACAACCTTTCAAATTGGATTTATAAAAATTGATTTTTGAAGCAGAACATTTGCCAAAAGCCACTGTGGTGTTATCTTCAACAGAGTTGTTCCCAAATAAATACTGACTCAATAAAAACAAATGGTTAAAAGTCTTAAAGCCCAAAAAAACTTATTTGGGAACAACTCTAACGATCATAATCTGTCTGATTATAATAGATTCAGGGGAGGCTCCCGCACCTGCCCTCAGACAGATCCGGGAACGTGCAGGTTCCCCGGGTTTAAGCTTTGTGGCCTTTGTGCCCCCTTTGTGTCCTTTGTGGTTAAAAAGGTGCTGATTTCAGGCATCCCCTAAAAGCCTTCAAATTCATCGTGTGTCATATATCCTGCGAATCGCATGATTTCCTCCGTGTCCGTGTCATCACGGACCGTTTCCAGACCCAGCCTGAAAAAATATATGAAATTATAAAGTTCCGGCAGCCTGTCTTTCGGAACAAGCCTGATTTCTTCCATGGCTTGGGATAATTCCATAGTTTGTAATTCCTGATTTGACAGTCTGATTTGACGGCATAACGCTAAAATAAGCAGTGCTTTTTGTGTCCGCTTAATTTTTTTGTTATGCCATGCAAAAAAGTGCCCTTTATGCTGAATTTTCAGCAAATTCTTTTCCATACGCAATACACTTTTCCATACTGTCATCATCAGGATTCCAATTCACTTTGAGAACATCATCCACCATCTCAAATCCGGATGATTCCAAACTGTCAGAAATGATTTTGGCAGACTCGCCACTCCATCCGTAGCAACCGAATGCGGCAGCTTTCTTTTTCCTGAATTTCAGTCCCTTTATCAGTTCAAGGATGGCGGCCACAGATGTCAGGATGCCTCTGTTGACTGTCGGAGAACCCACAATGATGCCTTTGGATTTGAAAATTTCCGTGATCACATCATTCTTGTCTCTTTTTTCAAGATGAAGAAGCTTGACATTGACTTCTTTATCAGATTCCCTGATCCCTTTTGCAATGCACTCTGCCACCTTGCGCGTACCGTTCCACATGGTGTCATAAATGACTGTGATCTGATTCTCCTGGTAATTGTCAGCCCACTTCAGATATTGCTCAACAATCTGCTCAGGATGATCTCTCCAGATCATGCCGTGGGACGGACAGATCATGTCAAGCGGAAGATTCAGTGACAGCACCTCCTTTATTTTCTTCGTAGCCATCGGACTGAACGGGGTCAGTATGTTTGCATAGTATTTGATGCATTCCGCATACAGTTCCGCCTGGTCAACCAGGTCGTTGTACATCAGTTCGGAAGCATAATGATGTCCGAAGGCATCGTTGCTGAAAAGCAGATTGTCTCCCGTCAGATAGCAGAGCATGCTGTCAGGCCAGTGGAGCATGGCCATCTCGACAAAAACCAGATCCTTGTTTCCCAGGCTCAGTGTGTCGCCGGTCTTGACAACATTGAAGTTCCAGTCCTGATGATATTGCCCTTTCAACGATTTAAGTCCGTTTTTCGTGCAATATATCGGCGTGTCAGGGATATGGCGCATAAGTTCCGGCAGCGCGCCGCTATGGTCGGGTTCCGCATGATTTGCGATCACATAATCAATTTTGCCAAGGTCCGTCTCCTTGGCGAGGTTTTCAACGAACTCCTTTGAATAAGGCCCCCATATCGTGTCAATCAGAGCGGTCTTCTCTTCTCTGATCAGATACGAGTTGTAAGTCGAACCTCTGTGGGTCGAGTATTCATAGCCATGAAATCTTTCAAGCTCCCAGTCAATTTTGCCGACCCAGTAAACATTGTTCTTAATGTTAAAACTCATGATAAGTCTCCTTTATGCTTATTCCTGCTTTTCAAATTCATCTTTTGACACGCCACATGTCGGGCATATCCAGTCATCAGGCAAATCCTCAAACACTGTCCCGGGTTTTATTCCCGCGTCCTCGTCGCCTTCCTCAGGGGTATAGACATAGCCGCACACTTTGCAAACATGCCTGTTCATCCTGCCGGCTCCTTCTGTTCTGATGTCAGCCTCAACATAGTGAGGCGCGCTTTTCGGTGACCTGCCGCCTCTGACGTTATGATAATACGCATAAGTCATCGGGTTCTCATCAGACAGAATGTCGCCGTTTACAACTTTGCCGACAAACAGGGTATGGCTGCCCATATCCATCTGACTGATCAGTTCAAGTTCCAGACAGGCCACGACAGAGTCAAGAACTGTCGGACAACGGTTTTCACCGGTACTGCAACTGATCTCCTCAAATTTGTCGGTGTCACGTCCGGATTTGTAGCCAAAATTCCCTATGAGGTTCATGGGAGCATCCTCCGACAGAACCGAAATTGTGAAAACCCTGCTTTTCTCAATGAACTCATGTGTGAGGTTGTTCTGATTCACACATACGCCAATCGTGATCGGCTCAGAAGTCAGTTGAAGCACGGCGTTGACGATCTGCCCGTTGACTCTGTCTTCGTTTTTGGATGTCAGTATGTACATCCCGTAACTGATTTTATGCAAAGCGTTTTTATTCACAGTCTTCCTCCTCTGTACATCGTTTTAAGGGACCCGGAAAAAACGCATTACCCCATGAAAGTTCGCAAGGAGTGCAAAAATTAAGCGAAGCGATTTTTTGCATCCCGCACAGGCGGGACAATGCGTTTTTTCCGAGTTCCTAAGTTACTGATTTTATGTTCCCGAGTTCTGATGATGTTGTTCACCTGTGCATATGTGGTCAGCATGTCATCATCAAAGCTCCTTTCTGTCTGAACAACTGTCAGACAAAAGCAGATTTCCTATGATCTGATCATGGTAAGCATCATTTTGAATCAACATCGGCGGGAACAGCTCCGAAAGAATTGAATGTAAAAAAGGGGATTGCTGAGAGAATTAAAAAAAATACTTTAAGGGTTCTTCGTTCATTTTTCATTACCAATATCCTTTCATCTCTTAAAAAAATAGCAAGGGCACCGGGTAGCGCAGGAGCTTTTCAGCTCCTTGCCCCCTGAGAACCGTACAGGCAGGTTTCCCGGCATACGGCTCAGCCCCCTGTAAACCTTTGTCTTACCAAAGGCCGGCGGAGCAACATTCACGTATGGCCACGTTACAGAACCATAACCTGTCCGCATACCTTTTGGTCCAAGCCTGTCAGCCTCTTTAGCTTGCTCTCTTGACGACGCTGCAAATGTTCGCTTATGCCAATCCTGATTCTCCATCTCAGCCCTCACCCGGCTCAGGCTGCCCGGAGGGTGTCCGTCTCACGATTTTCACCCCGGCTGTTGCCAGCCTTCGGTACATTGTCGGAAGGCTGGCAACACCCGCACGGATGCACCGTACACGCATGCCTTCCTAAGATACCGGCAGTGAAATACCGGGTCTGGTCAGCAACATACTGAAATTGCAGCCAGACAATAACTGATGCGACTTCGTGGCGCAAATAACGCCTGAAATAAGCGGCGGGGCGGATTAACCCCGCAACTTCGTTAACCGACAAGTAGCCCCGTCCGCTTCATTTGAGGGTTATATTTTTTTCAGTTTCCAGAGCTTGGAGTTCCTGTATGTCCCCGCTTCGACAATATAATAGGAACCGACCCGGGAACCCTTCATTTTTCCCAGCATTCTGCTGATCCGGGTTTTCTGGCTCCTTTCGTTCCCTCTGCCGATATCCAGCAGTATGTCGGAATCAATGATCATCCGGCGCAGATAATGCGAGTCGATCTCCTCCTCGCCGTATTTTTTCCACCACGCATTCACAAACATGACCAGAGGTTCTTCCGTCTGCATCACCTGCAAGGGTTTGGGAGCGGGAACATGCCCGGAGCGGACAAAATTCAGCATATCCACGCCTGTGGTGTGCTTTGTGATCAGGTTCGCTGTCCGCCTCGCCTCATCTTCGTCCGTGATTCCCGCCAGTTTCGCAACTTCCAGAGCCGTAATGAAGCGTTTTGCGCTGATGTCAAACTGGTCTCCGGTCATCTGTTCCGAAAATTTCATGTCCGAATGACAGGCTTCCGTTGCCGAAAACGCCCGCATTATGAAAACCGAGCGGTCAACAGCGATATCCGTATGCAAAACGGAGGAGAGCATGTTCGCACCTTCACGGGTATAGGCATAAGGAAGATATTTAACTGCCTGCAACCATTGAAAGATCACAGACTGTGATCTTAAAATGTCAGTCTCCTCCTTTGTAAGCTGAAAACGAAAATCATCGGGAAAACGCCTCGCATTTCTTTTTGCCGCCTGATTGAGAGATCTGGTGTCCGTCTCATAAATCACGGCCAGATCCCTGTCCAGCATTGCAGGCCGTCTCCTGAGAAGACTGACAATCTGGGATTAGCGGCGCATCGGTCTTTACCCATGCAAAGACCAGACGCACAGGTCTGAAATCTCCTGTTTTTGCTGTCGCTGCCAGCGGAATTGCGGGGAAATTGCCGAGATTGCCTGCCAGGCTGATATGCGGTCTGCTGTCATCCCATATTTCCCCGAGCCGGATGCCGATCTCATAAGGAAGCACATTCACAGTCGCACCGCTGTCAACCAGACCGGTAACTTCGAGTTCACGACCACCGAGAGTGAGAAGAAATGTGAGACGCGGCAGACTGTCAAATTCGTTTTGCGACGGATCGCTTACGGAGTAACTGAATTTCATGATGTTCTATTTGTCCGTGTCCGATGTTTTCAGGGCTTTCATCAGTATTTCCCCCGCTCCGAATGTGTCATACGGGGTTGGCAGAGAGTATGTTCTGCCCTGTTCGAACGGGAAAATATTCTCACTGCTTTCAAGTTCCTCAGCCAGAATCCGAATCAGCCTGAGTTTGTCATATGACGGCAACTGTCGGACATCGGGGAGAATCCTGTTCAGAGTTATGATTCGCTGTTTGTCAGCTAATGATAATGATGCTGCTGTTTCCATTGTTCTATTTCTCTTATTCTGACAGCCTCTACGCTCGAGCGCCAGCGAGCGGCGTTAGCACCAGTGACTGGTTAGCTGTTAATTTTGTTTAAATTGATTTTTCTGCAGATCTTTTCCGCAGTCTCTCTGGCAGAAATACTTGTATTATTAATTTTAACATAGTTCTCTTTATACGGAAAGAATCCATCAGTGTTAAACTGATATTCTTTTTCATGCTTCAACAGCAGTTCTTCTGATTTTTTAGTATCTCTTTTCGGTGCTTTGTGCTCTAAACGAAACTTGCTTGTATTTCAAATAAGTCTTTCTTCTAAACTCGCTTCCAATTCAACAAAATATACATCAGCACCTTTACTTGTAAATTTTTCGACACAACTTTCGATAAACACACTATCTGCATCTTGATTAAACGCCCAAACATATGTAAAGATCAAGCCGGGGATATCACTTGATAACACCGCTTCAAATATCCGATTTCTAAACTCTGTTACTAACTCAAACGACGGGTTATATTTTTTCTGATTATAACGGATTTAGGGGATGCCTGTAAAGCCCCGTAAGGGCGGCATATTTGTAGCTGCTGGCGGGGCTTGTGGACGGGGTTTCGGGCTACAAACATGCCGCCCTGCGGGGCTTGTGACGGGGTTTCGGGCTACAAACATGCCGCCCCTACGGGGCTTGGATCTTCCCCTAAATCCGTTATAATCAGTATTTTTTTTATTTTAAGATGACAAATTTTTCAATGAATGTCTCTGCTCTGATCACTCTGACTTCAGGAAACCTGACATTTTTCAAGATATTGTAATGTTTGTCATTCGTAATCAGAAAGTCGGCACTGCCACAAACCGCACAGTCAACAAATTTCTGATCATCCTCATCGGCAAAGGGAAGCTGAAAACTGAAGGTCGGACTGATGAAGACCAGATTTTCGGAAGTCAGGACAAAGAGCCAGAACTGCTCCAGCAGCTCTTTCGGAAAGACTCTCTGCAAAATCTCCTCATATTCAAGCAGAACGGATGTTGAGACCAGCAGTCTGTATATTCCGGAATATATGCCTCTGAGAATCGGATAATAGTAACTTTTGGGACTGAGACCGGAAAAAAATATGTTTGTGTCAACAACAAGTCTCACTTTTTCTTTTCATCCCTGTGCTTTTCGACAATTTCAAAAAAGTCTTCCTCATTCCATCTGTTTTTCTCAAAAGTTTCGGCAATTCCGTATGACAGATTTCTGAAGGCAGCCTGATTTATCAGTTTTCTCATGTCAATTGAATATGTTCTGGTTTTTAATTCGTGAACCATCTGAATGGTGCTTATCTCATCTTCCCCAAAACCGATTTCTCCGAGTTTGCCGCAAATTTCAGGTGTGATTGTCTGAAGCATCTGTTTTTCCTTTCTTAAAAA
>JAOZLU010000865.1 GCA_029934695.1 Desulfobacterales bacterium
CAAACATCAAACATCAAACATCAAACATCAAACATCAAACATCAAACATCAAACCCTCTTATTCACCATCCACGATTTTTTTGGCAAAAATTCCTCGGCTGGCGCATTTTACCAGATACTGCCAAGCCATCTCCTCATTGAGGAAGGCATTTTCCCAATCGCCTTTCTCAGCAGCTTTTTCAGCTTTTTCGCGATATGGAAAATGCAGTTTAAACTGTTCCACCGCATCCCAGAATTGCAAAGCGGCTTTTTTGTTCAACAGCTCCGGCATTTTGGCATCTTCAATATCGTCCTCCTCTTTGTCCCAGTTCTGCTCCATGTACTTTTGCACTCCCACCGCGGATTCCACAGGTTTGTCAGGATTGCAGATTTTGGTGGAAGCGGGAACCAGTTTTGGACATACATAGTTTATCACTCCGGCAATAATTTCGATGGTGCCGTCGTTCTGTTTTATTTTTGCCTGATAATTCAGCTTGTAATTCTCCTCTGCCGCTACGTTCCAGGCCAGGCACAGGAACGCAGTCAGCGTAAATAATGAAGAGACCAGTTTTATAATGTTTCTTTTCATGAGTCATCTCCCTCTGTTATCGGTCAAATAAAATAAGCTGTGAAATTTCAACAGGTTAAAAATTCCACATTAAGAAAAAAACGGTTCGATGAGATTTACGGTTTGATAAGCAGATATCCCATCATTTCCAAATGCAAGGCCGAACAAAATTCAGTGCAATAGAACGGGAAAACACCTTCCTGGCCTGCTGTAAACTTGAAGGTATTGGTTTCGCCGGGTTCCAGACTGCCGTGAATGTTGTAGAGGTCAATGGAAAATCCATGGGTTTCATCTTGTGCTCTTTCCAGGTTAGTAACGTGCCAGGTGATTTCATCACCGACCTTCACTTCTATAATTTCAGGACTGTAATGACTCCTGATCAGAGATGAATGAATGGTAACCTTGTTTCCGTCCCTGACTACTCTTTCCCTGCCAGGTTTAACACGATGTTTGAACCATTTTTGCTTGAAGCGTTTGATCGGTTTTATTTTGTCGGCCTTGATCATGAGCGCGTAATGCGGTTCTCCCAAAGGAATCGGCATATCATACAGCATCTGCATAGGCTGTCCCGCTGAAATATCAATCAACTGATGGTTCTGAGGATGCAACGGCCCGACTTGCAAAAATCGATCAATCGCCAGTTTGTTTAGAGCTATCAGATAGTTGCCATCGGGAGAAACTGTATCGCCTTCGGCTGAGACTAAATGCCCCACATTGTAATGAATGGCTATCTTTTCAATCAGTTTCAAATTAAGGTAGTCCCACTTGGCAACAGCCGAATCCACAAACAAGGAGGTGTAGGCAATTCCTTTTTCCTTGTCATACTGGGTATGTAAAGGTCCCAGACCCAATTCCACCTGTCCGTGCAATGAATCTTTCATACTGAGAATAGGAATATCATACGGGTCATTGCCTTCGTACTTCTTGCTTTCCACCAGTTTCATCATCTTTTTGAAATCATAAACCGATACATGAGTGTCCAGTTTGCCGGAAACCGTGATATACTGCCCGGATGGATCGATCATCACTCCATGAGGACTTTTAGGTTCCGGAATCAGGAACAAGGCGTTGTTTTCAAGCATGGTCTTCATGGATATCACCGCATGACCGTTGATCTCTGTGGTTTTTCCTTCTTTGAACAGTTTCTCAGCGGTTTTCAGATTGATCATGTGCATGTAGTCCGTGTCTTTTGATGACATTCCGGCTTCATGCGGCAATCTGTCTTTAAACTTGGTGTTGCCCGGGCCAAATCCCCCCACATACCGTTCTGAATTGAAGGAATTGGTGAAGACCCAGCCTTCACTGACTTTTTTGCCGGCATCTGACAGATCCTGGCAGTAAGGAGGCAATTCCACGGAAAAAGAGTCTCCGGTTATGATTTTCCCCTTCTTCATGTCGAATTTCCAGAAGGTCATGGCACCGCGGTATTTATCATTGAATTCTTCCAGCGGCACATAGTCATTGGAAAACGGCGCGGGGTACTGGGTTGTCTCCAGAATATACTCAGTGTTGGGGGTCACAAATGTCGAACCATGTTCCGACTTCATTATCGGATTGGGCACAATCTGAATCGTGCTGAAGGTCTTGAGATCTATGACCGCCACACGCGGATTGGCCTTATCATTGATAAAGAGGTATTTGCCATCGTATTCACCAGCCGTTTCGGATAGTGCCGGATGATGCGTATCGCCCCAGGTTATTTTCCGCCCTCTTATGCTGCCCTGGTCGAGGAGTTTTTCACTTTCAACATCTCCGTAGCCATATCCCTGCCAGGGTTCCGGAGTGAAAACGGCAATGTATTTCAGAA
>JAOZLU010000866.1 GCA_029934695.1 Desulfobacterales bacterium
AGGAGTTTGCACACTGGGCGGTGGAGTCGTGGGCATTGGCACTGGGCGTGATTTCGCCGGAGCCGGAAAATATATGGACTGACCCGGTGACAGGTATGGAATTCAGGTATGTTCCCGGAGGAACCTTTATGATGGGAGACGAATATTATGTTCATGAAACGGTGCATGAGGTCCGGCTGTCCGGTTTCTACGTGGGAAAATACCCGGTGAATCAGGGGCAGTGGAAAAGAGTCATGGGGAATAATCCGTCATACTTTCAGAAGGGAAGTGATTATCCTGTGGAGCAGGTATCATGGAATGATGCACAGGAGTTCATCAGAAAACTGGCTGAAATGAATCGCGGAAGATATGATTTCCGCCTGCCCACCGAGGCCGAATGGGAGTATGCGGCCAGGAGCGGCGGCAGAAAGGAGAGGTATACAGATATGCAGGAGATTGTCAGAAAACTGATAGAGATGAACAGGGGAAAATATGAACTCCGTATGCCCACGAAGGCGGAATGGGAATATGCAGTCAGGGGTGGCGGCAAAAAGGGGAGGTATGCCGGGGGAGATGACATTGACGCTGTTGCATGGTACGGTGAAAACAGCGGCGGCTCCACCCATCCTGTAGGTAAGAAAGCCCCTAATGGCTTCGCCATCCACGACATGAGCGGGAACGTGTGGGAGTGGTGTGGGGACTGGTTTGGGGATTATCCATCAGGCCCGGTGAAAAATCCCGTGGGTCCCTCTATAGGCTCGTCCCGTGTCTTTCGGGGCGGCTGTTGGGGCAACATTGCCGGGTACTGCCGACCGGCGTTTCGCTACCGAGGCTTGCCCGCCACTCGGAGCAACAATCTTGGGTTTCGGCTTGTATTGCTTCCAAATCAGCAATAGGGTGAAAGCAGGCAGGTCAAGAGAAAGGAAGTATTCATTCGCACCGGAGCGGAATGGAGCGATTTTTTTTTGAGATTTTGGCATAATTTTTAAACAAATCCGTAACCACAAGAATTACAAATAACGACAAGGATCAGAAATAAGAAGAAGGATTCATATCAGGCTGAATATACTTACTAAACTCAATCCCTGTAGTTAATAATGAAAAAAGATGAAAGGAAAAAAACAATGAACGACATCCCCCGCCAAAAACTGCAATACATCATCAGCCAGTTTGGCCGTGTGATATGCGATGAGCCGAGACGCTGCGAGGCCATGCTCCGTGACTTATGCCCTGAAAATAAGCGTGAGATCAATCTCCTGGTCGGTGCTGCAAAGGAGAGAGTTGCGGCGGACCTGATGACAGCCTCCGACGCAGTGCCGAAAGAAATTCTGCTCGCAAGGCTTACACGGCGATTATACGATAATCTCGGCATGGCGGAGGAGTTTGCACACTGGGCGGTGGAGTCGTGGGCATTGGCACTGGGCGTGATTTCCGGCCCGATGCCCGGGCAGCCGGTACAGAAATCAGGAAAGACTGCAACACCGCCAAGACCCGCTGTGACTTCGCCGGACCCGGAAAGTGTATGGGCAGACCCGTTGACAGATATGGAATTTATAAAAGTTCCCGGGGGGACTTTTATGATGGGAGATATTCTTGGAGACAACGAATATAACAAATATGATGATGAAAAGCCGGTGCATAAGGTCCGGCTGTCCGGTTTTTACTTGGGAAAATACCCGGTGACTCAGGAGCAGTGGGAGGCGGTCATGGGGAATAATCCGTCACGCTTTCAGGAGGGAGGTGATTATCCTGTGGAAAAGGTATCCTGGGATGATGCAAAGAAATTCATCGTGAAACTGAGCAAAATGAATGACTGGAGATATGCTTTCCGTCTGCCTTCCGAGGCGAAATGGGAGTATGCGGCCAGAAGCGGCGGCAAAAAGGAGAGATACGCCGAGGGAGATGACATTGATGCTGTTGCCTGGTATGGCGATAACAGCGACGATTCGACCCATCCTGTGGGGCAGAAAACCCCGAACGGTCTTGGTCTGTACGACATGAGCGGCAATGTGTACGAGTGGTGCCAGGATTGGTACGGGGAATATTCATCATACTCGGTGAAAAACCCCGTGGGTCCCTCTACAGGCTCGCGCCGTGTCTCGCGGGGCGGCAGCTGGTGCCACGGGGCCAGGAGCTGCCGGTCGGCGGACCGGTACGGGCACTCGCCCGGCCTGCGGCTCAACTACCTCGGGTTCCGGCTGGCTCTCTCCCCAGGTCAGCAGTAAGGCAAGCAGGCAGGCAAGCCAGGAGAAAGGAAGCATTCATTCGCACCGGAGCGGAATGAAGCGGAGGTCGAATGAATACCTCCTTTCTCAGTAACTAGTATCTGCTGAAAATCTCCTTCGAGAGATTACCCCACAGTCTGGTACGG
>JAOZLU010000250.1 GCA_029934695.1 Desulfobacterales bacterium
CATCTTAGTGTCTGGTGGGTTGCGCTGCGCTCCACCCACCCTACATCTTAGTGAGGCGCAAAAATTTCGCCTGGAGGCTGCCATTTTTGCACTCCGTCACAAACTCACAAACTTCTGGCTTTCATCATAATCACTCTGGTTTTGTATTGTGTATCCGTCCAAGAGACTGTATCCATCAGTGTTTTTACGATGAGCTTATGAAATTCAAGCTTATTCGGAGTTGGTGTGACAAATTCACGGTGACATTCTTTTTCTATAACGATAAATATTGATCCGGTTAAAATCAACAGAGAAATTATCGTTGAAGAATCTGGCAAATCTTTTTGCGGCCCGTTACCAAATACAGCGCAACAGACCTCATGAATTGCAATCTTAATATCTTCTATTGTTTCAGGATCATAGAGATAATCCCTCGCAATTCTGGAAAGTATAAGTTTAGGAATGACAGCATACTGAATGCTGTGCGGAATGCGGATTTTCATATAAGTCATACAAGTTTTCCCTTCCTTAGTCCTTAATTCCTGGCTCTGTATCCGGCTCATAAGTTCGTCAGCATCAGAGGCCCTCGTAGCGAAATTTTTATCTCGGTAATTTTCGGAGACCGACAAGCTTGACAAGAGCGTCAATATCCGAACGGTCAGACCAGTACATCCCGTGTTCGCACAGCAGAGTCTCTGCCTTCGGAGTGACTCCGTTGTGAGCGAAGAGCCAGAGACGGACTGTCAGAGGCCGCTCTCTCTCGAAATACTCGCGCCCCTCGAAATCCTTCAGCTTCTCGGCCAGTCCGAGGAAATCCTTTACAACATCCTGACCGACCTTTGAGGTTTCCCACCATTTGCTCTCGCACAGCCATATTTCCGTTCCGGCAGACGCATAAATATCTGCCTCGCTCTCCGCTGACGCGTCTAAGCGCAGCCGGCTGCGGATGTTGTAGAACCGGTCCGGCAGAGTGACATCCTCATCACTGTGGAATCGCATGCCCGGAAAGGTCTTTCCCTGTCCGTTCCAGAGGAACTGGGACAGATAAACCTCGGCAAGATATCCTTTCTGATCGCTGAACCGTCGTTTCATTGTGTCGTACTCTTTTATGATGTCGGTGACCAGTCCGGACCTGTGTCGTCCCTCAATCTCGAATCTGCCCCATATCTTCAGAAAATCAAGCAGGATAGGATCGTCGCTCTTGCGGAACCATCCGCCCAGTTCCATGTATTCGAGGAGATCACCCCGGGAGAGCCGGACAAGCACATCCCGGATCACTTCGACTGAAACACGGGATCCCTCCTTTTCCAGGAGCTGCTGCTGAATGCGCTCGGGTCTGATCCGTTCATCCTCTTCGAGTGCGGAGAGGTACATCACCCATTTTGTGATGCCGTGTCTGTTTGTCCTCCGAATCCATTGGGTTACCTGATCATTCAGTTCTGCCCAGATAAACCCGGAGGAGAGATCAACAGCCAGGAGATTGTTGATCGTCTCCTCATCTCTGATTGGCAGGCCCTTCTCAGCAGCCTGCCGGATGACTGCTGTGATGTAAAACGGATTTCCTCCGCAACGGTTCGCTATGATGGGAGCGGAAAGGTCCGTTATATCTGCCTGATAATGGACTGCCGCGCGTCGGGCCAGTTCCGCGCCCCAATACTTGCTCAGGGGTTCAATCGGTTTGCTCCGGAATCTCCCGAACAATGCTCCCCGCCCCAGAATCTCTCTGGCGAGGACGGACATGGCTGATCCGGTGACAAAATGGGGACAGGTCGGGGATTCCACTGCCTCCTGCATGAAACCGGCAACCCGGAAATTATGGTGCGGCAGATGGGTGTTCTGAAACTCGTCCAGAAACATTATGACTGTGCTGTCATCAATGTCTGACACCATTCGCGGCAGCATTATCGCCTTTTTTTCGGGAAGGGTGACATCGTCCGCCATAAGTGCCTCAAGCATCTCTGTTGCGATGGCAAACCCCGGGGAGATCGGAACTCTGTCTCTGACATGAGCAATCAGATATCTCCGTCTGATCTGTCCTGAAATAAGGGTCGGATCCCCGGTTCGGAACGCGGCATACCATCTTATAAAGTTCTCAACATAGTCAAGGGCAAAGTTCAGCGGATCCGTGGCTTCATCCGGGAATATGTACCAGACCGGAACCACGGATGCGGCATCTGTGTGATCCTGACCGAAAAACAGACGGTTCACAACCCGTTTGAATATCTCGGTCTTCCCCATACGCCGCCGGCCAAGCAGGACGGTGGACATGGCTCTGCGTGTGCCGGCCTCAAGCGCGTAGTTGTAAAAATAATCAATAAATTCCTGGCGGTCGGTATAGGCCGCATCAGGGACCAATGTTTTTACGGCTTCTTTCATACCCTTTACCTCTTTACCCTTTTTCTCTTACAGATACGCTGACAGAGCTTTAAGACTTTTTTTCAGCAATCTGGAGACATGCATCTGTGAAATATTTATTTTAAGGGCAATTTGCTGCTGACTCATTCCTTTGAAAAATTTTAAGATAATGACGTTTTGCTGAACAGGGGGTAAGAAGTTCAGAGCATTTTTGATTTGAATCCGAGTCTCCACATTTCTGACATAAGAATATCTGTCAGGGATCACAGCGGTTTTTTGCAAGCTGTTATATCCGGATTGCCTGTCTTCTCCTGGTTCTTCCTCATAAGAAACACATACGAATGATTTTCTTGCTTCCAATGCTTCAATAATCTCCTCTTCCGGAATCTCCAGTTCATGGCTCAGTTCATCAACCGTGGGATAACTTTCCGAGTGGCTGAGTTTCCGGCGCTCGGCCTGATTAATGCGCTCAATCGTTTCCTTCATGGGCCTGGCAATCTTGACGGGCCATCCTCTGTCACGCAGATAATGCCTGATTTCACCGGTAATCATCGGGACAGCATAGCTTGCGAACTGTGTTTTCTGTTCCGGATCAAATCGGTCAACTGCTTTGATAAGCCCTATCGTTCCTGCCGACTTCAGGCTCTCCTGAGAAATGTTTCCGGCAGAGTCAGCAAAGCGCCAGGCAATCCGATGAACCAGATAGAGATACTTGAGAATTTTGTCTTCGCGATCCGCCATTTCACGATCCTTCAGGTTCTGTTTATTTATTGTTATTCAATGTGTAACTACCCCGTCCGGCAATCAAGGATTAGGATAAAAATTTCCCCGGCCTCGCAAATCCTTACTAAACTCAGTCCCTCAAGGATTGGGTTTGGTAAGGAATATACTGTGAAAAGCTCAGACACTCAGTGTGGATTCCAATCTTTCAAGCGTTGCTTTCAGTTTGTCGGTGCTTTTCAGAAGAAGCTTTTTTTTCGGAGTGAGACGGCGTTTCAGAAAACGCTGTGCCATCTGAATTTTGCCGATCAGTTCGCCTTTTTTCACTCCTCTTTCCACTCCCATCTGGATAAGCTCCTTACCGGCAACAGTCTGATCAAGCGGGGTTAATTGCATCATTTTCTCCACCTCCTTCAAGGTAAGTTTTTGGAACCGCTGAAGAATGGCATATACCAGCAGTTCCGTCAGTTCCTCTGTGTCATGTTCCGAGAACTCCGGCGAGCGTATTTCCGCCTCCCACTGCGGGACAAGTTCCGGCAGCTTTTCCCGGTTTTCCTTTCTGTCCGAAAGCTCCAGGGGTTTCAGCACGGTCAGCGCGCCTCCCTTCTTTCCCACTCCTTTCAGGCAGTCGGGCAGGTTCTTTCGGACACTTCCAGTCTCACAAGCCGGAACAGACTCCGGGGCTTACATGGAGAAGGTGTCGCTTTCCAGTAAGGAATATACTGTGAAAAGCTCAGACACTCAGTGTGGATTCCAATCTTTCAAGCGTTGCTTTCAGTTTGTCGGTGCTTTTCAGAAGAAGCTTTTTTTTCGGAGTGAGACGGCGTTTCAGAAAACGCTGTGCCATCTGAATTTTGCCGATCAGTTCGCCTTTTTTCACTCCTCTTTCCACTCCCATCTGGATAAGCTCCTTACCGGCAACAGTCTGATCAAGCGGGGTTAATTGCATCATTTTCTCCACCTCCTTCAAGGTAAGTTTTTGGAACCGCTGAAGAATGGCATATACCAGCAGTTCCGTCAGTTCCTCTGTGTCATGTTCCGAGAACTCCGGCGAGCGTATTTCCGCCTCCCACTGCGGGACAAGTTCCGGCAGCTTTTCCCGGTTTTCCTTTCTGTCCGAAAGCTCCAGGGGTTTCAGCACGGTCAGCGCGCCTCCCTTCTTTCCCACTCCTTTCAGGCAGTCGGGCAGGTTCTTCCTGATCAGCCGGCAGGGCGGTCTGCATGACAGCATACGGTTGTCGGGATCATGCTTCTCATCAATGAAAAGAACGACCAGTATGAACGGCCTGGCACTGTCATTCTCCTCGTACCACGCGCAGACCTCACGGAAAGCCCGCCAGTAAATTGTGTTGTCGTCATAGCCCTGAATTTCGACAAACACGTTCGGGCCTTCCCCGTCCGTGCGTCTCATAAAGCCGTCGAAACGCTTCTCTGTCGTTTTCACGGTGATACTTTCAAAGGAATACTGTCCTTCCACTTTCAGTCCCACAAGCTGGAACAGGCTCTGGGGAGACACTTGGAACAGTTTATAGAATAACGCGTCCGTTTTGATAAGAGGTTCCTTTCTTTTAGGTTTCAAGCTTCTTTCATTCCCGCTCTGACCGCGTGGATACAAGCCAGAACCGCGGCCCCGTCATTGACAAACGTAGCCATACCCGGCCCGATCAGTCCCGGAACAGCCAGTCCCATGGCAGCGACACTGGGAATCAGGATCATACGGGAACATTCTCTGAGCCTTATCATAGTCTGCCGGGATATGTCAAGAAGATCCAGCAATCCAGTCAGATTATTGTTTAACAATACCACATCGGCTGTTTCGCGGGCCACATCTGAGCTTTCTTTCATGGAAATCCCCACATCTGAAACAGCAAGGGCAGGGCCGTCATTTATACCATCACCCACCATCACCGTCATAAACCCCTTGGTCTTTAACCGGGAAATGATCCGGCTTTTCTCCTGGGGAAAGGTTTCTCCGTAATAGTCTTCAATCCCCAGAGTCTGTGACACCTGGCAGACAACATTCTTGGAATCCCCGGAAATCAGCATGCTCTTTTCCACACCCCTGGCCTTCAATCCCTCTATCACCTGCCGGCTTTCCGGCCGCAGGGCATCCTGATAGGAAATCGCTCCTGCCAGGCGGTTGCTGACGGCAATAAAAATCAGGGATGCAGGATTTTCCCCTCTCAGACCTCCCAAGTCTTCGGAACTTGGAAAATCCTCACAATTCACCTTGCAATGTTCCATATAGGCATAGTTCCCTATAATAATATTTCGGCCCTCTGCTTTGGCTGATACTCCGAATCCCACATCACAACGCAGAAAATCGGCTTTCGGAACTTTTATCCTCATCTGTCTGGCCTTGTTTCTGATGGCCCTGGCCACCGGATGCGAGGTCCTGATTTCAGCAGCGGCAGCCAGTGCAAGAATCGTTTCCGGATGGAATTTTTCATTATAGGATATCACCTCGGCAATTTCAGGCAGGCCATAAGTGAGAGTGCCGGTCTTATCAAAGATGACGGCATTGTTTTTGGAAAGCTGTTCCAGACAGTTGCCGTTTTTGATGAAGATGCCTTTTCTCGAAGCCATAATCAGGCTGATCATTATGACCACAGGTGCTGAAATCCTTATTCCGCTTCCGTAATCAATCATAAACACCGACATGACACTGCGCGGAGAGCCGGTAAGAAGAAAGGAAAGCCCCGCGCCGAGAAAGGTCAGTGGAACCAGACGATTGGCCAGTTCTTCTGCCTCGTGGTGAAAATGAATTTTTTGCTCAAGTGCTTTCTCAATGATTTTGACAGTGTTGGCGGCTATCGTGTATTGCCCTGTCTTCAAAGCTCTGATGAATAATTCCCCTTCTTTCAGGCGGGCAGCCGCATAAACCTGTTCCCCTGCTTTTTTATAAACAGGCAGCAGTTCACCCGTCAGGCTCTGCTGATCCACCAGTGCTGTTCCGTCAACAATGACACCGTCCGCGGGGATCATCTCCCCGGTGTGGACGATGATCAGATCATCCGGTCTGAGCAGATCCGCATCAATCGGCGTTTCCTTATCCTGCCTGATGACCCATGCGGTGTTTTCCTTAACCTTCATCAGATCACGGATTGTCCGGCGGGAGTATTCTCCGGTTCCTTTCCTGATGAAATCACCGAGAGTATATAAAAGGATCATTATTAGGCTCGGAAGATAATCTCTGCGAAACAGACTCATGGCAATGGCAGTCATGTCCAGATGTTCAATACAGAAACAGCGGTCTCTGACAATGGCTTTATAAGCTTCTTTGAAGATCGGGCGGCTGACTGAGGTCAGCCAGCAGGGCATGATTCTGTTGTATGCATCGTTGTACCGGTCCCTGAGAAGCAGTGCCATGACTATGGAGACTCCGATCAGGATCATCCGTTTCAGTTCATAAGATTTCCAAAGTTTCGGAAACTCGGGAAAGTTCGGAAGTCTGGGAGCCGGAAACTTGGGAAGTCCGGAAGCTGGGGGTATGATTCTGGCCCAAGGGTAAATCCTGATCAAACATAAAAAAACCTGTTTCAGCATCAGTTGTTCAGGATTGAAGTGTATAATCAGGCTGCCCGTTACAGGATTGGCTTCATACCCGCTCAGACAGGCGCAGGATTTCAGAGGCTGCTGCAACTGATCAGCCGAAAGTTCGCCTCTTTCAAGTGCCGGACAGGAAAATCGGATTCGGCCCGGCACAATGTGGACGATTCTCAGAATGACAAATCTCGTTTTTCCTCGCATCGGATTCTCCTCAAAAGGACAGCTTCCAAAACCTCTTAACCCTTAGCCCTTTATCCTTAACCCTTCCTTTTGAATATTTTCACCTTGATAATATCATATAAATCAGAGAGATAACAGTGAAATTCCCTGGCAATGACAGGCGGCAGATGGATGTTACCGTCATCTTCATAGACAAGCAGACCTGCATCGTTCAGCTTTTCAAACGCGGCAATCCCTTCAATGGTCCGAGGAAGAAACAGGCTCAGGCGCGTCAGTTCCGAGGGTGTGAAAAAAAGTCGGCGCTCATCGAGCTTTTCCTCACATTTTTTATCATAAGCTTTCAGAAAAAGCCGGAGAGAATTTTCTCCGAAAGACGCTTTGAATATTTTTTCAGCCTGCTCACTGCCTATTCGACTTGTTAATGCTTTGACTGAATTCACCGCCTTTTCTCCGTTGGCGGTTCGATAAAATATTTTATGCTCACCTTTGTTTTCCACAGAAATCAGTTTGAAGCGCATCAGTTGGTGAATATGCCGTTCCGATTCTGTCAGTTTTTTTTCAGTACGCAATTCTTCAATTTCAGTGCAAAATGAGGCTGTTGAACATGCCTGCAACAATTCAATCCGAAACTTTCCTCCGCCAGGTGATGTCAGAGTCCGGTTCAGATCAGCTAAGACAGAGGCTTTTTTGATCATAAGCTCTGTCTTTTTTCTTGCCATTTCATTTTCAAATGAAGCTAGTGTGGGTAGCATAGGTTTTATAGGGGTAAAGGGTTAAGGGTTAAGGGTATTTTTTCCCGACCCGCTTGAATGAAAGGCTTGGATTTCATAATTCATCAAATCCTTTCTCCACTGTTTTTCCGTCCCTGTATTTTTTCATCGCCCTCAGTGTCAGTTTGTCCAGTGCCGGCTGGGAGTTTTCCAAGGCCCCGGGTTTCCATATAATAAAGGATGGCCTCAATCGGGTCCGGAGGCGGAAGCGTGTAATGCTGATTTTCATAGACTTCGACCAGGGTTGCCAGAACTTCCAGGCGATCCCCCTCAGGCGTACTGGGTGCCGCCTGAAACAATTGGCCAATCTCCTCCAATGCAGCTTCATAATCTGTCAGTGTTATGATCGGTTTTATTTCCATTATCAGAAAGGGTCAGGGCTAAGGTCAGAAAAGTTTTTTGACAATCATGCGGGCCAGTCGTCGCCTGAACATGACAATTTCTGGATTCTCCTCCGAGGTATTATCTGTAAACTGAGGCAAAACTGCTGCTTTACAGTTCTCATCAAAGGCTGCCACATCTGAAGGAGAAGCTGGCTCCGTTTCTTCAAACAAATCATCTATTTCATTATACAGAGATTCCTCTTCTTTGTTTTTTTTTCGGGCAACTGCAACGAGCCTTTTGCACTCAGACAGGGGAATTTGGCATTCCTCATCTATTTGTTCGGGAGCAGATGATGCGAGAGATTCAATGCTTTTGAAGCCTGCCTGCCATAAGCTTTCAGCGGTGTCCCTGTCGGCCCCTGCTATGGAGCAGAATTTGATTATCGCGTCCGCTTTCTCCAAAGCATCAATCTCCGACTGAAGAGAAGATATTGTTTCCTGAAGAGAAATTATCGCTTCCTGATTAGCATCAGTATCACAACCCGGTTCTTTTTGCATTGCCATTTTCTTAAAACCCCTCACACAAGATTAACACAGGCACTTCCGATATGCTCGGCACTTCCGATATGCTCGTCTAACATTGCCAAATCCCAGGCATTTCCGGGGGATTTGCCAATCCCCCGGGAGCACAGTTCGGAGCGGTTCGTTCCCTGAGCGACTCAGTGGCCTTAGAAAAGTTCTTTGACGATCATGCGAGCCAACTGGCGTCTGGATATGGTATCCATGGGAAATTCCTCCTCTGCCCCGTCAGCAACATCACCGGAAACTTCGGACAAATCAGATGGGTTCTTCCGCTTCTGGCCGTTCAACATTTTAAGCATGGCTTCCTCATCTTTCAGCTTTGTTCGGGCAATCACCACGATTCCTTTGCAGAGAGATATAGAAATCGGACATTTTTCAGCTATTTCTTCAGGATCGGCCGAGGCTACACTCTCAACGTTTCTGAAACCTGCTTTCCATAATTCTTCGGTGGTACGCTTGTCCAACCCTTCCAGAAAAGATACATAGTTTGTCGTATCTGTCTCTCCCTGGGGAGAATCTTCGGAAACCAGCGCGTTCGGTTCTTCCTCAACTGTGTTCTCTGTCTGGGCAGCTTCTGTGCCTTTTTCCATGTCTGTCATGTCTGTTTCCTCCGGGATATGTTCGATGTTCGACGTTTGATGTTTGATGCTCGATGTTTGATGCTTGATGTTTGATGCTTGATGTTTGATGTTTGATGTTTGATGCTTGATGTTTGATGTTTGATGCTTGATGTTCGATGTTTGATGCTCAATGTTTGATGTTTTCCCGGATGCATCGCTTTCCGGTTCGGGGGAAACCGCTGGCTCGCCAGTATCAGTTTCTCCGGATGCATCGCTTTCCG
>JAOZLU010000867.1 GCA_029934695.1 Desulfobacterales bacterium
TCCCGTATTTCCCGGATCACTTCTTCTGTAACCTCTCCAGCCGGTTCTGGGATAATGTCGTCTTTTCCGGCATCCGGGGACAGAGGCCGCATTATCCGCTCCCAGAAGGATTTGAGATGCTCACGAATAAATTCAAGCACCTCATGACGCTTGAACGGGATATTCTCTTCTCCGGCATCAACATAAAGATCATAAGCCGCATAGAGATCGGGGATTTCGGATTTTTTCAACCGAATGATATGCAAGTATTGCTGTTTTGCCTTTTCAATGATCGGGCCTATCTTTTTCCATCGCTGCCCAGGAATTTCAGGCTGTTCAGGAGTTCTGAAAAACACGATCTTTGTTCCATGATTCGCAGAATGGTGAATCTCTGCTTCCCGGGCAATTGCCTGCCAGCGCCTCGAATTTGAGCCGCTTTCAAAACCAAAGAAGAGCTGCCGGTCTTCTGATTTCCAAAGCAGCGTGAAATAACCCTTCTGGCTTTTATATTTCTCGACAGTAATGTCAGGAAGACCCGCGGCCACCTCATTGACCAGCCAATACAGCGTATTCGGATCAAAAACAAGGCGTTTGGGCTGTGTTTTCACTTCTTCGACCGCTTTTCTATAATATTCCGAAAGTACAGGCGGGTCTGGAGGCGTTTCTATAATAAGTACCTGCCAACGGTTACGGCACCGGTGCAAAAAATCCCGGACACCTAATTCATTTACATCTGAAAACAGTTGATCCAGGCAGTTATCATTATCAGTAAATCGAATCTTTTCCTCCTCGATATCCCATCCTTTGAACCGTTGCTCAATCAGATCAACAGCCTGTTCCCTCTTTAATCCTTCGAGTTCTATGGGCGGACTTAACCGGTTACGATGGGCATCTTCCCACCACGGCTCAATACTTTTAGTCCACGGAGCCTGATTCGCCGTAACCACCGTCATCTGATTACAGCTTTCATCCATAAGAACCTGTATCACTGATCCGAAAGCCTTTGCGAGAACAATCTCTTTCCCATAATTCTCGGTCTGGTCAAAACAGAAGACAAAAGGCCGGAAAAATCCTGCAAGCTGGCAGAAATCAAGAATCCGATGCTTGCAAACTTCATTCATCTCACTGCCTGACATCTCAGGATGAGAGATGTCTTTGGACCTTATGCCAATCTCTTTTGCCTCATCCGGATCAATACTTCCCCCCTGGAGCCAGTCTTTGCAGGTTTCCCTAAGTTCAAATTCAGAGGGAAAGTAAGCATAAGTGAACAAAACATTCAGCCAGCTCAAATGAGACGCATACAGATGTATTCCATTGCGTTTGATCTGCTGGCTGCACTGTTTCAGTAATTCATTATAATTCTTGCGAATCCAATCCACCCATTTGCCATGTTTCCTGGCTCTTTTTATTGTGATTTCACGAAAGCCCTGGGCCGCAGTTGTTTTGCTTTTGGCAGGGATTGTGCCGCGTTCAATTGCGTCTGCGATCAGATAGACAAAAATTCCATGAGCAAACGCCTCAAGTTGCGTCGGCTCTTTGCCGTCAGAATATTCTGCTTCCATTCTGTCAGGAAAATCCAATTCCTGAACCATTTTGAGCAGAACAGATCTCCAGCACGCGGACGCATCTTCAAACGGGCGTAAATAAACAAGCGTTGCGCGCTGGTTTAAGTTGCGAAACAGCCGGCCGATGAGATGTGATTTTCCGTAACCGGGCTGAGGCGATACTGCAAACTGGGCATGAACAAGCTTCCCTTTTCCTGATTGTCGGCCGTTTTCAAGCAGTTCAAATTGCTGAAGGACAGCTTCCAATGGTTTGTCATTAAGACCGGCCACGGCTTTTTCAATACGCCGCGGCTCGGAAACGATATCATTCTCAAACGGATTTATCTTTGGCTGTTTCTCCATAATCTCTGCACCACTTATCCTCTGAAGCGAACCATCAGATGGGGATTGCCAACCAGGTAAATTGCTCCGGTTCTGGTCTCTTCAGATGACAGGGACCAATCCCCGAAACTCAGCACGGCTTTGTCTTGACGACACGTTTTTAGAATAAATGCTTTGAGCTGATCCATAGGCGCGCCAAGTTCCTGCTGAAGTTCATATATCTCCACGTTTGAAAAACCGGCCCGCTCCTTGACTTTGCTGTATGCTTCAAGCACCTTGTCCATAATCAGCTTAGGCGGCGGTGTTTTCTTTTCCTCGGGTTCAGCTTCAACCTGCGGACTTTCGGGTGCCGGTTCCGGGCTGCTCACAGGCTCGGTTTCAGCAGAAGTTGACTGCTGTTTAGCTTCAGCAGGAGAAGCAGACGATTCAGCCTGCGGACTGCTGACGGGTTCGGCCTCGGCAGGGGCGGAAGACGATTC
>JAOZLU010000251.1 GCA_029934695.1 Desulfobacterales bacterium
GGGACTGCCGGGATTTGCCAATCCCTCCTGAGCAGCATGGGGACTGCCGGGATTTGCCAATCCCTCCTGAGCAGCATGGGGACTGCCGGGATTTACCAATCCCTCCTGAGCAACATTGGGGACTGACGGGATCTGCCAATCCCTCCTGAGCAGCATGGGGACTGCCGGGATCTGCCAATCCCTCCTGAGCAGCATGGGGACTGCCGGGAGTATCTGTGGCAGGGGCTTACACGGTTGCTGGCCGTGTGCAGTTTCAGACAGTCACAACCCTGACAGACCGCAGATAATCCCATAAGTGTTCATCTGCGTCTGTCTGCTCAAAGTGACCCCTGAAAACTCCCCTGCATCCGACAGTCGGATTCCCGCCCATCTCATCGAAAAAAACCGGCAGGAAGAAGAAGCCCGATTTTTTCAGATATAATCAGTTTTTCTGATTGATTTTTTACAGTATAAAAAAATAATCTGACTTTCAGGCATCAGACATTATGAAACATTCAGAACTTGGCATACGACTGAACTCTGTGTCTGCTGATTATTGTGATCATATCATCTTTCGGGTATCCGCCTGTCACCCGGTTTCAGACAGTTGAAAAAAATGAGAGACAGGCCCTGACAAAGAAATTTAAAGATATATCTTCAATGTCAATCACAGATTGTCAGAATCACAAACTTTTAAAATCAGAATGAAAGGAGTAGCTTATGACATCGGCCCGATGACATACGCACAGATGAAAATTCGGGCATTGGAATGGAGCTTGCAGGGTGGGTGAAGGTTTCGATTTTTTACGCAGTAAAAAACGAAACCGCAACCCACCTTATAAACATAAACGGAATCATTGAACATATTTGGATTTGCAGAGGAGAGAGAATGGGACACAGAATCAGAAGTTTTTTTGACATTTTTCAAAAACAGTGTACACGGCAGACATTCATGTCCGCGGTGATTTTTCTTGCAATTTTTTCCATACTCCCGATCTGCGGGGTCGCGGACGCGGACACCTGTGCTGTGACAAATAATAATGATGCCGGGCCAGGCTCCCTCAGACAGTGCGTCCTTGACGCGGAGAATGGCTCGGTCATCACTTTTTCCGACGGTCACATCATCACTCTGGACTCGCGGCTCGTCATTGAAAAGGATCTGACCGTTGACGCGGGGGAATCTGCGGTGACACTTCAGGCGGACGCGACGCCCGGCACTGCCGGTCACGGTCTCCTGACCGTAAGTCAGGACGCGGCGGTCACCATAAAGAACATGACCCTGCGTCACGGCAGGGGAACCATGTCATCGGCCACGATCCGGTCGGACGGGACCCTGACATTGGAAGACTGCACAGTGACAGAGAACCACGCCCCGCTCGGCTACGACCACCCGGGTATCGCAAACACCGGGACCCTCACGATTGTCCGCTCTGTTCTGTCAGATCATGCGGACGGGAGGGCGGTCATCGTGAACACCGGGCCGTCCGCGGTGCTGACGGTGCGTGACAGCACGTTCCGGGACAATGGCATCCCGGGCATCAGGAACAGCGACGGCGGCTCGGTCAGCCTGTCAGGATGCACGTTCGTCAACAACCACACCTCCGGCTGCAGCCCCTGTGTCCAGATGTGGAACGGCGGCGGAACCCTCACCGCGGACAACTGCACGTTCAGCGGGAACAGCACTTCCTACGAATACGGCGGTGCGGCCGTGTATCTTGCCAATTCGGGGGATCCCGCGGCCGTTCTCACGAACTGCACAATCACGGGGAACACGGCCTCCGGCACCTGGGGCAGATCCGCAATAGCGAGATACAGCGGCTCTGTCACCGTGACCAGCAGCATCATCGCGGGCACCTGCCATTCAGCGGTGACAGGGACATACAGTTACTTTGATCCCGCAAAGTCCGGGACGGGCAACCTGTCATCCGCGGACGGGGATCCGGGTGTCGGCGAGCCGGCTGACAACGGCGGGCCCGCGCTGACCTGTGCGCTGTCGCCGGAAAGTGTGTGCATCGACGCGGGAACCGGCGTGGCGCTCTCCCGGGACCAGCGCGGGTATCCCCGGGACAGCGGAAACGGCGCCGACATGGGCGCTTTCGAGTTTCAGACCGGCCCGGCCGGGGACGCCGGTCCGCCGACCGTTCCTGAAAATCTCACCGCGGAGGGGGTCGCGGACGATCATATCCGTCTTGCCTGGGACGCGTCCTCAGACAATGTCCCGGTGTCCGGCTGCAGGATTTTCCGTGACAGCGAATTTGTGGCAGAGGTCACAGACACATATTATGATGACACCGGTCTGACACCCCTGACAACATATTCTTACACAGTGAGCGCGTGCGACGCGGCCGGGAACTGCTCGGAACAGAGTGATCCGGTCTCCGTGGCCCTCACCGATGGGACGCTGACCCACGTCTGTGTGGTCACAGACGGCGACGACGCCGGCCCGGGATCCCTCAGGCAGTGTCTCCTCGACGCAGAAAACGGCTCGCTCATCACCTTTTCCGATGATCACATCATAACTTTGGATTCAAAGATAACCATCGGAAAGTATCTGACCGTTGACGCTGAGGGATTCGCGGTGACACTTCAGGCGGACGCTATGCCCGGTGTTGCCGGTCACGGTCTCCTGACCGTGAGCCGGGACGCCGCGGTCACCATAAAGAACATGACCCTGCGTCACGGCAGGGGAACCATGGCATCGGCAGCCATTCAGTCGGACGGGACCCTGACATTGGAAGACTGCGTGGTCACAGAGAACCACGCCCCGCTCGGTTACGATTATCCGGGTATCGCAAACACCGGGACCCTCACGATTGTCCGCTCTGTCCTGTCGGATCATGCGGACGGGAGGGCGGTCATCGTGAACATCGGGCCGTCCGCGGTGCTGACGGCGCGTGACAGCACATTCCGGGACAACGGCATCCCGGGCATCAGGAACAGCGACGGCGGCTCGGTCAGCCTGTCAGGATGCACGTTCGTCAACAACCACACCTCCGGCTGCAGCCCCTGTGTCCAGATGTGGAACGGCGGCGGAACCCTCACCGCGGACAACTGCACGTTCAGCGGGAACAGCACTTCCTACGAATACGGCGGTGCGGCCGTGTATCTTGCCAATTCGGGGGATCCCGCGGCCGTTCTCACGAACTGCACAATCACGGGGAACACGGCCTCCGGCACCTGGGGCAGATCCGCAATAGCGAGATACAGCGGCTCTGTCACCGTGACCAGCAGCATCATCGCGGGCACCTGCCATTCAGCGGTGACAGGGACATACAGTTACTTTGATCCCGCAAAGTCCGGGACGGGCAACCTGTCATCCGCGGACGGGGATCCGGGTGTCGGCGAGCCGGCTGACAACGGCGGGCCCGCGCTGACCTGTGCGCTGTCGCCGGAAAGTGTGTGCATCGACGCGGGAACCGGCGTGGCACTCTCCCAGGACCAGCGCGGCTTTCCCCGCGACAGCGGAAACGGCGTGGACATGGGCGCTTTCGAGGTTCAGGCCGGCCCGGACATCGTCCCCCCGACTGTCCCGCAGAATCTGACAGCGGAGGAAATCCCGGTGATATCGGGATATCAGGTCAGCCTCTCCTGGGACGCGTCCTCGGACAACGTCGCGGTGGCAGGCTATGATGTCTTCTGCGGTGACACCGTGCTGAACGGGCCCCTGACAGACACATCATACACCCATGGCACTGAAACTCCCGGTGACTGTGTTTACACGGTGGAAGCATACGATGCCGCGGGCAACCGTTCCGGGAAAAGCGCGCCGGTCTCGGTGACACCCGGCAATGTCGCCCCGTCCATAACCGTGTCCGCGGAACCGGGCGCTGAAAATCATACCTTTATTATAAGGTGGTCAGACGATGATCCTGATGACAATGCGCAGATTTCCCTGTATTATGACACCGACAGCGCCGGGAATGACGGCATTCTGATTGTCAGCGGCCTGGAAGAGGATGATGAGACCGATGAGCATGCCTGGGACACCGCGGATGTGCCAGCAGGTGAATATCATGTTTACGCGATCATTGACGACGGTTCAAATGATCCTGTCTTTGCTTACAGCACAGGAACCGTGACTGTGACAGTGCCGGCCCCGGAAATTGTCACGTTCACCGCGGAACCGCAGACAGTCACGGCCGGCGAGCCGGCCACCCTGACATGGGAGGTGGCCAGTGCGGACACAGTCAGTATTGATCAGGGAATCGGGGCCGTGGGTCTGAACGGAACGACAACCGTGCAGCCGGCAGAGACAGTCACATACACTCTGACTGCCGAAGGGCCCGGGGGAACCGTCTCGGCTCAGGCCGCTGTCACCGCAAACATCCCTTCGGGACCTGTGACACTGACAGCATCACCGGAAACCGTTCAGAAAGGCGGATCATTCACCCTTTCCTGGACTTTTTCAGATGTGCAGAGTGCCTATATTGATAAAGGTGTCGGCACAGTCACTGAAAACGGTTCCCGGAATGTTTTCCCGGATCATACCGAAACTTACACCATAACCGTCTCCGGAGATGACGGTCCTGTCACCGCGGAAGCCACCGTCACCGTCACGGGAAATCCGGCACCCCAGCCGGAGGGGTCCTTCGGCAGGCAGTATGAGGACCTGATTCCGTCGGATGCCGTTGTTGAGAGCTACGAGCCGGAGCGCTTCTCCGTGATCACCGGTCTGGTTCACGACATGAACGGCGCCCCGTTGCCGGATGTCAAAGTCACGGTTCACGCGCATCCCGAATACGGAACCGTTCTCACCGATGCCGGAGGCCGCTTTTCCATTCCTGTGGAGGGCGGTGCCGCCATGAAGGTGATTTTCCGAAAGGCCGGGCTGATTTTTGCACAGCGCCAGGTGCATGTCCCGTGGAACGATGTTGCCGTGACAGAAACCCTCCGACTCATCCCCGAAGACACCGCGGCCACGACCGTGACCTTTGACGGAAATCCGGACACGGTCATCACCCATCAGAGCACGCCGGTCACGGACGAATTCGGAACCCGGTCCGCCACCCTCGTGTTCCAGGGGGACAATCAGGCATATCTGACTGACGAAAACGGAAATGACGTCCGGGAAGTGACAACCATCACGGCCCGTGCCACCGAATACGCCACCCCCGAATCCATGCCGGCAAAACTGCCCCCGACCCCCGCTTACACCTACTGCACGGAACTTTCAGCAGACGGCGTGGAAAGAATCCGTTTTGAAAAACCTGTGGCGGTCTGGGTGGACAATTTTCTCGGTTTCGAAGTGGGGGAGGCGGTTCCCTCGGGATATTACGACCGGGACCGGGGTGTCTGGGTTCCCTCTGAGAACGGCCGGGTGGTCCGGCTCCTCGACACCGACGAAGACGGGGTGACGGACGCCCTGGATGCCGACGGTGACGGAAGTCCCGACGACCTTGACGGAGACGGTTCTCTCAGCGACGAGGTCACGGGACTGGACGATCCTCAGAGATATGCGCCGAATGCGGAATTCTGGCGGGTGGAAGTGACACATTTCACTCCCTGGGATTTCAACTGGTGCTCCTTTTTCAGCCTCCTGGACATGCTGACCCACGGGGCACCCTCCGCGGACGAGCAGTGCGATGAGGACTGCGAGGTGGAGGAAGGCTCGTATGTGGAGGCAAGAAGCCGGATTTTTCACGAAGACATTCCCGTCCCCGGCACGGATCTGACCCTGCATTATGCCAGCAACCGGGCCGAAGGCTACAAAAGCGTCATCACCGTTCCTGCCAGCGGCATAAGTGTTCCGGACAGCGTGAAACGGATCATCGTCAGGGTCGAAGTCGCCGGACGGACACTGGAACAGGTTCTGGATCCCCTGCCCGGTCAGACAGCGGAACTCGTGTGGGACGGGCTTGATTTCCTGGGAAGACCTGTCCGTGAGGCAGTGACCGCCCGCATCGGCATCGGCTTTGTGTATGACTCGGTCTATCTGAAATCCGGCTATCTGGCCATGTCCTTCGGCCACTTCGGCACGGAGAAGACCGAGGTTCCCACACGGGATGAGGTGATCTCCTGGCAGCGCAGCGAACTGGAAATTAACAGAACGCCTGCAAAAGCCGACACCCTTGCCGACGGATGGACTCTCTCCGCGCACCATTTCATGAGCCTGGGAGACACCTCCGTGCTGTACAGGGGGGACGGGTCCTTAAACAGAAACAGTATGAGCATCATAACAACGGTGGCCGGAAACGGGGAGAGCGGATGGGGAACCGACGAAATCCCCGCCACAGAGGATTATGTGAGCTACCCGGCAAGTGTCGCCTTTGATGCGGAAGGGAACCTTTACATCGCCTCCCAGGTCAGGCCGGCCATACGGAAGGTGGATACGGACGGCATCATCACCACAATAGCGGGCGGGCCTTACGGGCACAGTGATGAGGACGGAATACCCGCCGAGAATGCCCGGCTCTGGTCTCCGGCAGACATTGCCTCCGACACACTCGGGAATCTTTACATCGCGGACGGCGGTCTTGACGGCGACGGATCCTACCGGGTGCGTAAAATAGATACGGACGGAATCATCACCACCGTGGCCGGAAACGGACTGCCCGGCAGGACAGACGATCCCGGGGACGGCCTGCCTGCCACGGAAGTCAGCATCTCACCCACGAGCGTTGCGGCAGATGCCTTCGGAAACATCTATATCGGGGAGGACCGTCTTGTCTCCCGGGACGGAAACACTGATGATCCCGTGTTCAGGGTACGCAGGGTGGACACGGCCGGCATCATCACCACCGTGGCCGGAACCGGTGAGAAAGGACCCGGTTCCGACAACATACCCGCGACTGAGTCCGAACTGCTGAAATCAGGCAATATTGCCCTGGACGCATCCGGGAATCTTTATATTTCGGATATCGGACGGATCAGGAAAGTGAATCCGGCCGGCGTCATCACCACCGTGGCCGGAAACGGGTACGGCTGTGACGGAGACGGAGGCCCCGCTGTTCTGGCGAAAATCCTGATTGCATATACCGCCGCCTTTGACACTGCCGGGAATTTTTACATCTCCCAGTTATTCGGCAATGCCGGGGAAACAGACCTTGTCAGAAAAGTGGACACGGCAGGCATCATCAGCACTGTGGCCGGAAGCGGGACAGCGGGTTATGACGGTGACAGCGGACCTGCCACCCTGGCCCGGCTGAAGCATCCGAGAAATCTGGCCATAGGGCCTGACGGCAACCTTTATATTTCTGACTTCTACAACAGTCGGATCCGCAAGGTGTCTTCCGGCCCCGTCTTTGCCGATGAGAACGGCCTGGGATATGTGATCTCCGATGCGGGACGGCACACAGAGACCACTGATCTGAACACCGGCGTTGTGCTGAGAGAATTCGGGTATGACGGGGAGGGAAGGCTTGTGAGCATCACCGATCCCCGCTCTGCGGAACCCCGTGTGACCGCCATAGAGCGGGACGGAAACGGCGTGCCCACGGCGATCATCTCGCCGGACGGGCTGAGAACGGACCTGGTCATTGACGGGAACAGCCAGCTTACCCGTGTCACCTGGCCGGGAAGCACCAGCCCGTTTATATTGGAGTACGAAGACAATGACGGCCTGCTCACGAAGAAGACCGAGCCGGAGGGAAATGTTTTCACGCATGTCTTTGATGCGACCGGACGGGTGGAATACACGACGGATCAGGAGGGCGGACGCTGGGAGTTCACCCGGGTTGCGGATGCGGACGGTGCCATTGTTTATGAGACAAAGGTGCATGTCGGAGATGACGTGTATAATGCCACATCTTACACTGACCACACTTATTCCCACGGCTTCTACAAGTCTGACATCATCGGACCGACAGGCGCTGAGACAGAATTCACACGGTCGGCAGACGGTCTGAGCGCGACAAAGAAACTGCCCTGCGGCTCGGATCTGGCATTTGAATATGACACGGATCCGAAGTGGCAGACAAAGTTCGTGAAAAAGATGACGCAGACAGCGCCGTCGGGGTTGACAAAGATCGTGGAAAGGGGTAAGAGCTATGAGGATACTGACTCGGACGGCTCCCCGGATGTCATCACCGAAACCGTGACGGTGAACGAGGCGGGGACGACGACCTTCGTGCATGATATCGCCCTGGCGAAAAAGACCGTCACCTCCCCGGAGGGCAGGAGCGTGGTCACGGAATACGATCCCGCCACGCTGCTGACGTCGAAGGTGAGTGTCTCCGGTCTGCATGACACGGTTTACGGGTATGACACAGAGGGACGTCCGGAGACAGTCACGACCGGCACACGGCAGAGCGTGTTCGCCTATGACACCCGGGGGAATCTTGCCTCGGTGACCGATCCGGAGGAAAATGTTGTCACTTATGATTACGACGACATCGGACGGGTCACGGCGGTTCACCGCCCGGATATCACGGACACGGGGAATGAGACGGTCATCGCATTCGACTACGATGAGAACGGCAATATGACCGTGCTTACCAATCCCTCGGTCGTTGATCACGGGTTCGGTTTCAACAATGTGAACCTGAACAGCTCATACACCACGCCCATGAGCGGGGATTACTCTTATGTGTATGACAAGGCCCGCCGGCTCACGCAGAAGAACTTTCCCTCGGGTGCGTGGATCAGGTATGATTACGATCCTGCAAAACTCGGCAGCATTGAGACCTCCGAGGGGGATGCCGTCAGTTTCGCATACTCCTCATGCGGGGCAAAGGTTGAATCGGTCAGCAGGGACGGTGAGCAGATCGGTTACGGATATGACGGAAGCCTCGTCACATCCGAAACCCTGACCGGCACACTGGCTCAGACGCTCTCATACACTTACAGCAGCGACTTTGCTGTTCAAAACCTCACTTATGCGGGTGAGACCCGCACTTACGGCTATGACAATGACGGCCTGCTCACCGCATCCGGAGACCTCACCGTCACCCGCAACGCCGGAAACGGCCTGCCCGAATCTGTGACCGGAGGGCCTCTGAGCCTGAGCCGGGGCTTCAGCCCTTACGGCGAGACGGACACCGAGAGCTTCTCGGTAAACGGAACGGAGCTTTTCTCATGGTCTCTCATGAGGGATGACAACGGCAGGATCACGGATAAAACCGAGAATCTCAGCGACGGCACGACAGCGAATTATGAGTATGACTATGATGCTGTCGGGCGGCTGCTGACCGTCACGAGGGACGAAGCCGTTGTTGAAAGTTATCAGTATGACACCCGGCCTTACGGCATCCGTACTTATGAGGAAAGATACGGCGTCGGCAGATTGCTGAGGTACAATGACGAGGACAATCTGCTCGAAGCAGGCGACACGGATTATCAGCATGATGCGGACGGGT
>JAOZLU010000014.1:0-15173 GCA_029934695.1 Desulfobacterales bacterium
ACGCAAAAATTCCGCCTAGCGGCTCCATTTTTGCACTCCCTTTTTTGGATTTTTTGTTTCACAGGGCGTTGCCCTGTGCTATATCAATCCGCACCGTTGGTGCTTTGAATCAGATGATGAAAGGTTAATGAATAATAAGCAAATTACGAGATTATCTTGAAGATTATGTGGAAACATTGGAGACCCTGCTGACACAGTGCAATGATGACGAGAATCTGTTGGATGCGGCTGAGGAGAGGTGGGGCATGGAAGATTATCGTTTTCTGGCGTTGCAGGAAAGACCGAGGCCGGACAGGTGGACCAAATCCCCCGGAAACCCGCCTGCGGAGAGGCCCGAACCTGATGATGAGGATAATGAATTGGTGGCATGGCTGCCGAGGTATGTGGGGGAGTTGAAGGGCTTGCTGGCAGGGGCAGGGGATGATGAGGCATTGTTGAAGGGAGCGGAGAAGAGGTTGGGAGGGTATGGGCGTTTGGTGGTGAGAGCGAGGAAAATATTGTAAGGTGAAAAGGTATGGGTTCATTGAGTGAAGGGGAAAGAAAAGAGTGTGCCAAGTCTTTAGCAAATTCAGGTGTCCGGCTTTATGAGCAGGGTAAAATTCAGGATGCCGGTGAGTCGCTTCAGGCTGCTGTTGCTGAATATCAGGAGTTGATTGCCGCTGGACATTGTGCGTCTCATTCATTTTGCCAGCGGAAATGCTTTGGAAGGCAAAGAATATCCCGACTGCTGCCTCCGGCTACTGTCAGAAATGCATTTGATCCGTGCAGCAAAAAGAAGATTGAGGAAATCAGGAGATAACAATCCTTGAGGATATTTTCGCAAAACTGGAAGCTGTTTCTGAACAAAATCGGCAGATTCCTTTTGACAAAGACGCGTTGGGTATTACTATATAAGTGAGATTGAAATTCTAAAGAATATGGGAATTGTCTTTTTGCACAATGGTCAGGATTATATGCCTGAGATAATCAGACGGGGGCTGAGATTCAGTTTGACTGGCGACGGACATCCCAAGGTTCTGGCTTTGTTGAAAAGATCAATTCGATAAATAGCCGAGTCGTTCCTGCGTCATAGCAGGCTAAAAAGTGGTACCCGGATTGGATGATCCTGATGATATTTTTGACAGATAAACATTGAAAAAGTGAGAGAAATATCATAAACTGTTATAGAATAAAATCTGTAGATTCCTTGAAAAAGTGAGAGAAATATCATAAACTGTTATAGAATAAAATCTGTAGATTCCTTTTGACAAAGACGTGTTGGGTATTGCTATAAGGCAAGCCCCGAAATAAATTGCGGGCTGACAGCTCAAGCAGGCTGAAGCCAGCTAACATGACAGTGATGGTCCAAATAAGGGAGCAGGAAAATGAGCAAACTACTTGAGGAAGCGATAAACGAGATCAGGGCATTGCCCGAGGCCGAACAGGAAGCTGTGGCCGCCCTGATACTGAAAGAATTTGACGGACAGAAACAAGGCTCGGGATTCAGACATCTCCGGAACGGACCGTCCGGAATGATTCGTCCAATCAGACATCCAGAACCTCCGGAAACACTGAAACACGAAGACTGGAAGGGCACACCCGAAAATGCGGAGCAGATATGCGACTACATAACGAAACTGGTTGAAAACAGCTATGTCACAGAGGCCCGCAAGATTGTCTCGGCGATCCCGCTCGGTGTGTCTCTCGAGCTGGATTACTGGAAAAAGGTGCTGGCCGAACCCGTGGCCCGGGTCACAAAACCCAGAACTGACAGGGATCCCAGGAAAGATACGCTGTGGATTGAAAAGAATGCAGGCAAATACAAAGGCAAGTGGATCGCCCTGAAAAGCGGTGATCTGCTCGGTAGCAATGAAAGTCTTGCAGAATTACATAGCACTTTGAAACAATCCGGCAAAATCACCGGAGCCTTTGTCTTTCGGGTCGGGAGTTGAAAAAACATGGGACAGTTGTTCAAGAAAACGGATAAGGACAAGAGCGTATGGAGTACAGGCAGCGCTGTATTTGAGGCTATATGCGAGATAGATTCCTGGTCGGTCACGGTGGCTGTCAAATGCCGAATAGAGCCTTTGGAATTCAGTTGTCCTGCCTTGTTGGACACCGGCGCCGAATGGTCGGTAATCGGAGGAAATATGGCAGCACTTCTTGAAAATCGGCTGGGGCCGCCGATCAGATCGCTTACCATGAGCACAAGGCTCGGCACAATTTTCGGAGAACTGCATCGCGTGGGCATCACCCTGCTCACAGATCCGGGACAGGGCGATGAACTGACTGTCGAAAGCACCACATTTGTTTCAGAAGAATGGGACGGCCCGGTAGTTCTCGGATATCGGGGCTTTCTGGAGAGGATACGCTTTGCACTCGATTCAGGTGTGACTCCTGGAAACCAGATTTTTTATTTTGGTTTGGCTGAATGAGAAAAGAGTCAAAATGCTGACATTGATAGGAATTCGAGAGAACTGGAACAGGATGGAACTGATATCGTCACGCTGGTTGCTGTTCATCCATTTTAATGATGAATTTGTATAAAAATGGTAATTATAACAGTGTTCCGGGAGTCCCGGAATAAAACGAAGCAAAACCATGTTTCTTTGGTTGCTTGGAAGAATGAGAAAAAATGCTTAAACATATTGAAATAAAAGGTTTTAAATTCATTAAGAACCAGTTCATGGAATTTGGTAGGATAAATGTGCTTATCGGCGCAAACGGAGCCGGCAAACCAGAGTGGAGTAAAAAATGCTGACATCAATCGGGATACAGGGATTCAAATCTGTCCATAGCCAAGTGTTGGAATTGGGACAGGTGAATGTGTTCATCGGCGCAAATGGCAGTGGTAAAAGCAATCTGCTGGAGGCGGTCGGGATGCTGAGTGCGGCCGCGGATGGCCGTGTGGATGCGGATCATCTGTTGCGAAGGGGAGTCCGGCACGGCGTTCCCGGGTTATACAAAACCTCCCTGAAGGGAATGGAGCAATCCGCCATCGTCCTGAAAGCCGATGGCTCATGGAATGACGTTGGGACAGATTATGAGGTAACTTTTGATAATTCTTCGTCGGGGACTTGGATTTATGTTCAGGAAAAGCTATGCGGCAAAAAACTTATGCTATCACCAAAGAATACAATAAGACGAGCAGTTGTTGGCAAGACGCTTGGTCACTCTCGCAAAAATATCGGGATATTCAGCTTTTATATTGATGGATCTGTCGAAACCTCTGATGCAAAACTTTACACAGCATTGACAGACTATGCAATCTTTACCCCGACCACACCCGTGTTGCGAGGCATTCAGCCCGACATTGTCCCTTCAGAACCTTTAGGATTGCTCGGCGGGAGACTGGCTGAGGCAGTGGAGGAAATCCTTGATCTGGATAATGAAAGTCTCGGGGGAGTGGATTTGGATGATGTTCTGGAACTGTTGGACTGGGTGGATGAATTTGATATTACAGCACCTTCACGGGAACTGTTGGCTCCCCATGTTCCTTCACTGCGAAGCCTTGTGCGGTTCAGGGATTACTGGATGAATGAGAAGCGTAACCATGTGTCAGGATATGATGCCAGCGAGGGCGCATTATATGTCTTATTCACACTGGTTCTGGCCCTGCATCCCAGTATCCCGGGCATCTTTGCCATTGATAATTTCTGCCAGTCCATGAACCCGCGCCTGGCCCGGGGAGTGACACGGCTTTTCTGCCGCCTTATGCTTGAATCGGACCCGTCGCGGCAGGCATTGCTGACAACCCACAGTCCCCTTGTGCTGGACGGACTTGATCTGCGTGATGACCGGATTCGGCTGTTTGCTGTTGATCGCAGCCACAGCACTGGCGGAGCGACAAAGGTTTCCCGGGTCAGACTCTCGGATGAGCTGATGGAGAAGGGTGAGAAGGGAATGCCGCTTTCAATGATGTGGGGCATGGGGCTTCTTGGCGGTGTGCCGGATATATTTTAGGAGGTACAGTGAAAATAGGAACAGTCGTTGAAGGCCCCACAGACCGTCTGCTGCTGAAAGCGATCATCGCCAAGCTGTGTCCGGGAGAGCATGACTATCTTGATCTGCAACCGGCAGATAACGGCCCCAGTTTCGGGAGAACCGGAACAGGATGGAAAGGCGTGCGCCGTTTTTGTTATGATGTGCGGCAATCTCTTGACACTGATATCGCCACACTGATTACGGATCATCAGATTGATTTGCTGATCATCCATCTGGACGTGGATGTTGCGTTTGAACCTGATTTGCAGGAAGGCGTAATCCATCCTGTGGAAAATGTCCCGCAACCCTGTCCGCCCATTTTGCCGACAGCCGAAAATTTGAAGGCGGTTGTTGCGAGATGGCTGAATCTGGAAGACGCGGACAAATTTCCTACAGAGACAATATTGGCGATTCCGTCACAAGATAGTGAGAACTGGCTTTTTGCAGCGATTTTCCCGGATGATGCGCTATGCCGACAGCCTCATTATGAATGTACTCATAAGGGAAATGATTCTCGTCATCCAGCGTACCTGATGACATTAAAAAAGTATGGCAAAATATTGAAACGTAAAGATGGCGAAATAAAAAAACCGATGAAGCATTATCGCCAGTTTTCAGGAACTGTGGCGGACAATTGGAACAAGGTATGTGGGTTCTGCTCGCAGGCCCGGAGATTCAATGATGAACTGATGTATAAAAGCGGTAACAACAGAAGAGACTCAGAATCAATTTCGGGTCTGAAAACAAAAGCAGAATGCTGACTTTATAAAACTGAACAATAACATTGAAAGGAGAAAATAAATGAAAGTATTGAAAATTGATCATCTCGGCATTGCCGTGAACAGCATCGAAGAAGGAAAAAATTTCTGGTCAGATATCATGGGCCTGGGATTTGAAGGCACGGAAACCGTGGAGGCACAGAAAGTCACCACCGCGTTTTTTCCGATCAGCGAAAGTGAAGTGGAGCTTCTTGAATCCACCGCACCGGATGGCCCAGTTGCCAAATACATCGAAAAAAAAGGCCAGGGCATCCACCACGTTGCCTTTCGCGTGGAAAACATCGAAGAAGCCCTTGCCGAACTCAAGGAAAAGGGCGTGAAACTCATTGATGAAAAGCCGAGAAATGGCGCGGGCGGTGCAAAAATCGCTTTCCTGCATCCCAAAGCCACCAACGGTATTTTGGTCGAACTGTGTCAGAGATAACAATCAAATGAGAAGTGGAGAGTGAGAAATTTAAATTTTCCTTCTCTTTTTCCACTTCACAATTAAAATAAAAAAGGAGCATAATATGTCAGAACATCCTGAAAAGGAAAAATGGGTAGGACTTGCAACAAAACTGCTGAAGGGAAAATCTCCGGACGCGCTGAACTGGAAAACCGCGGAAGGTATTGAGGTAAAACCGTTATACACTGCTGAGGATATTGAGGGACTGGAATCCGTGAACACGCTTCCGGGAATGGCACCTTATGTGCGTGGACCTATGGCGACCATGTACGCGGGACGCCCCTGGACCATCCGCCAGTATGCCGGTTTTTCCACCGCGAAGGAATCCAACGCGTTTTACAGGAGAAACCTTGCCGCAGGCCAGAAAGGGCTTTCAGTGGCCTTTGACCTTGCCACGCACCGGGGCTATGATTCGGATCATCCCAGGGTTGCAGGTGATATCGGCAAAGCCGGGGTTGCGGTGGATTCGGTCGAGGATATGAAAATTCTTTTTGATCAGATTCCCCTGGATCAGATGTCGGTGTCCATGACCATGAACGGTGCGGTGCTTCCCATTCTCGCTGGCTACATTGTGGCTGCGGAAGAACAGGGTGTCAAACAGGAGCATCTCATGGGGACAATTCAGAATGACATCCTCAAGGAATACCTCACCCGGAACACCTATATTTATCCGCCCACGCCTTCCATGCGGATCGTGTCCGACATCATCGGATATTGTTCTCAGAACATGCCCAAATACAACACCATCAGCATCAGCGGCTATCACATGATGGAAGCGGGTGCGGATTCCGTGCTTCAGACCGCTTTCACCCTGGCGGACGGAGTGGAATATGTCCGCGCGGCCATGAATGCGGGGCTGGATGTTGACGCGTTTGCCCCGCGGCTGTCTTTTTTCTTTGGCGTGGGAATGAACTTCTTCATGGAGATCGCCATGCTCCGGGCCGCCCGTTTCCTGTGGCATCGCCTCATGAGCCAGTTCAACCCGAAAAATCCGAAATCCGTGATGCTGCGGACCCACGTTCAGACCTCCGGCTGGAGTCTCACCGCACAGGACCCGTACAACAACGTCATCCGAACCACGCTTGAGTGTCTGGCTGCCGCATTGGGTGGTACACAGTCGCTGCATACCAACTCCTTTGATGAGGCGGTGGGCCTTCCCACGGATTTCTCCGCGAGAATCGCCAGAAACACTCAGATCATTGTTCAGGAAGAATCCCAGATATGCCACGTCGTTGATCCCCTGGGCGGATCATATTATATTGAGTCGCTGACCGACAGTATTATTCAGGAAGCGCAGAAGATCATTGACGAGGTGGAAAAAATAGGCGGCATGGCCAAGGCCATTGAAACCGGAATGCCCAAGATGCGTATCGAGGAATCCGCTGCCCGGAAACAGGCCAGGATTGACCAGGGCAAAGAGGTGATCGTGGGTGTGAACAAATATCAGATCGAGGAAGATATTGATATTGATGTTCTTGAAGTGCCGGCTGCTGTCCGTGATGAGCAGATTGCCCGGTTGAAAGAGATCAAGGCATCACGGGACAGTGCGGCAGTGGAACAGGCCCTTAACGCCATAACCAAAGGTGCGGAATCCGACGGCAACCTGCTGGAACTCTGCATTGCCGCGATGCGTACCAGAGCAACGGTCGGGGAGGTTTCAGAGGCCATGGAAAAAGTTTTTGGTCGCTATACCGCGACAACCCAGTGCATTTCAGGTGTATATGCTTCTGAGTACGGAGAGAGCGAAGTCATTGACAGCATCCGGAAAAGAACCGATGCCTTTGCGGAAAAAGAAGGGCGGAGACCGAGAATCCTTGTCACCAAAATGGGACAGGACGGCCATGACCGAGGCATCAAGGTCATTGCCACGGCTTATGCGGATCTTGGTTTTGACGTGGATATCAGTCCCATGTTCCAGACGCCTGAGGAAGCCGCCAAAATGGCAGTGGAGAATGATGTCCACATTGTCGGTGCGTCAAGTCTGGCAGCCGGACACAAGACCTTGGTTCCCCAGCTCATTGAGGCCCTGAAAAAACAAGGGGCTGACGATGTTATGGTGATCGCGGGAGGCGTGATTCCTCCGGGAGATTATGATTTCCTTTATGAGAAAGGAACAGCCCTGGTATTCGGACCTGGGACGCCTATCACGGAGTCTGCAAACAAAGTGCTGAATATGCTGGAAAAACAGACATGATAAGCAATGATCCTCAGTATTATGTTCAGGGTGTGCTGGAGGGGAACCGGCGAATACTTTCCAAGACTATTACGCTGATCGAAAGCTCGGTTCCCGCACATCAGGAACTGAGCCGCGTCATTGTGGATGCCCTGCTTCCTCATACCGGAAACTCGGTCCGTCTCGGGATCACAGGGGTTCCGGGTGTGGGGAAGAGTACCTTTATAGAAAGCTTCGGCGTGATGCTTACGCGTGACAAGACCCATCCGCTCAAGAAGGATATGGAACTGTGCAAGTCGCACAAAGTGGCTGTTCTCGCAGTTGATCCCAGCAGCACAAAGAGCCGCGGGAGCATCATGGCAGACAAAACGCGTATGGAAAGGCTTTCTGTCGAGACGAGGGCCTTTATCCGGCCCTCCCCCTCAGGGGGGACCCTCGGGGGTGTCGCGAGAAAAACCAGGGAAACCATGCTGACCTGCGAAGCAGCAGGCTTTGACGTGATCATTGTTGAGACGGTGGGAGTAGGCCAGTCTGAAACCACAGTTGCCTCCATGGTTGATTTTTTTCTGGTCCTCATGCTGGCAGGCGCGGGAGATGAGCTTCAGGGAATAAAAAAAGGAGTTCTGGAAATAGCCGACGGCATTGCCATCAACAAGGCAGACGGCGACAATGTTGAAAAAGCTGAAAGAGCAAGGCGTGAATATGAATCTGCTCTGCACCTTCTGAAGCCCTCGTCGCCTGTCTGGATGCCCCCTGTGCTGACGTGCAGCGCCCAGGAGATGACCGGTCTCGGGAATATATGGGATACCATTCTGGAATACCGGGAACGTCTTATGAATGTGGGTGAGTTGAAAGAAAAACGTCAGAAGCAGGCATTGGACTGGATGTGGGCCTTGGTGGAAGAGGGACTCAGGGATCGGTTTTATAAAAACCCCGAGGTTAAAAAAATACTGTCAAGGGTGACGCGGGAAGTGGAAAAAGGAGCGACCGCGCCGACGATTGCAGCGTCTCATCTGATGAGGTTGCTTGATAAGCATCCTGTTTAGAACGGATTATGCTGGAAGGAAGCTCCGGAATCCAGCTATAGTGCGCTTCAGCGTACTTTCGCTTTCAGCCGGGGGATTTTATCCCTCGGCTTTCAGCGACTGAGGAGAGACATGAAACCTTTAAAAGCATTAACAGGAACGATAGAAAACTTTCCTGGCTTATATCTGAATATTTTATTGACCGACGAAGATGAGATGATCGTGGCGAGGTGTCTTGACTTTTCAGTTTCAAGTCATGGCAAAGATGAACAGGATGCCCTTGTCTCACTTAGTGACAGCATAGCAGATTACCTTGATCATGCCTTACAGCATGGGGCTTTTGATGCAATCATTGACCCTGAAGGGATGGGCTTTGGAAAATTTTCAGAGAGCAGAGACTTCGAGAGGAATCTGCAATGACAGAAAAAAACGCCGGCACTTTGAAAGTGAATGAAACATCTGAGATATGTTATGCCTAAAATGTTGGAATTACGAAAAGTAGTTGCTATTCCCAGGAATTACGGGATTGAATTTGATTTCAAAAGCGGCGGGAGACACACAGAATATGAAAACCATTACGATCCAAATCCCAGATGCTTCTCTGGCTGAGGAAATAGAACAGATAGCCAGAGAAACAGGGAAAAGTTTGAACCAATTGATTACAGAGGCAATGAAACAATGGCTGGAGATACGAAAAAATAAGCAGTCAGGTGAGATATATCACGATATGGATCATCTTTTCGGGAAATGGTCTCAGGAGGAATTTGAAATGATCCAGGGAAAAATTGATTCCGAGAGAAAAATTGACGAGGAACTATGGCAATAAAAAATCTGCTTATTGATACCAATATTTACTCGTATGCTCTCAAAAATGAGCCGCACGTCGTATCCGTCTTGCAACAGGCGTATAAGATAGGTATTTCCACCATCAGTATCGGTGAATTGTTGTCCGGTTTTAAAAAAGGTTCCAAAGAAAAAGAGAACAGGAAAGAGTTGAAAGGTTTTTTGGGGACACCACGAGTCCGAATTTACGGCATTGATGAGGGACCGCAGAATTTTATGCTGATATACTGAATGCTTTAAGAGAGATAGGAAAACCAATTCCGACTAACGATATATGGATTGCATCTGTCGCTTTTCAACACGGATTGAAACTGTTTTCAAAAGATCGGCACTTTAAATACATACCAGAATTGCCCTTGATTGATTAAATGAAAATAATCTGAAATTAACAAATGAAAATGTTTGCCAGCGTCTGCTGTAAAAACGTCGGTAAGCAAAATGGATGTTGACGAAATCAAAAGTATGATATATATGCATTTGCATTACTAAGCAAATAATACAGATAATATGATTACTGTTCTCAGTTGTCAGGATAATTTTGACTTGGAAAAGCCCGGATTTACAGGAATACTTTAAAAAATGGCATCTGGAACACAGACTGCTGACAATGAAATTTTCTATTTATCAGAAATATTTAAAGAACTGAAATCTCAAAATATAAAAATTTGGATGAATCTGTCAGAAAACAGATGGTGGATACTGAACCAAGTATTTTTCAAAACACAGGATAAGGAAACATTCAGAGCCTGTTATTGAAAAATTGAAATTTCAGTGACTGTAATTGCGTATTTCGTGAACTGAGATAGACAAACCTTCAGATACGATAATTTTTGTGTTGATTAAGGATAAAAAAATGTCAAGTTGGAATGAAATTGATCCCCTTATGAAACTGGAACGGATCCGTGTTCTGCCCTTGAGCGGGGAGATGCAATTTATCAGATGTTTCTTACGGAAAAATCACCATTTTATACTTGCATGAAATATGTTGTTTTTGAGGTTTTACGTTTGTCTGCGGATGATTTTAAACGCATGAGCAATACCTACAGAAAATATAAAGGGTTTGCATTTGCAGACTGTTAGTCTGCTGATTACGATATATTATCATTTTCCGAAACGCGCTTATGATTGGAAAAACCATAACCGGGACTTCGCTCCATGTCTGATCATATTTTAAACAAAATCAGAGAGAAAATCCGTACCCGCAGGTATGTGATGACAATACACGCTGAAGAGGAGATGGATGATGACGGGCTTACGATTTTCGACATCGAACACTGTCTGCTCACAGGCGAAATTACAGAATCCAGAAAGACAGGCGAGCGGAAATATCTTGTCAGAGGAAAGAGCCTCAGCGGCAACGAGACAGCCGTTGTAACCAAGTTGGGCATCACCGGAACTCTGGCTATAATCACCGTATATCTTGAGGAGAACTGAGACAATTATGATGTGTGACATTTGCGGGAAAAAAAATGCACGTATCCGTCATATTACCCGGAGTTACGGCAAGGGCGCAAAACTGCTGATCATTGAGAATATTCCGGCAGTCAGATGCCCTTCCTGAGGGGAAACCTATCTGTCTGCTGACACCCTGCATGAGATTGAGCTTATAAAGCTTCACAGCGAAAATTTTGCCGCGAGACGCAATATTCCGGTTGCGGATTTTGCATGATATATTTTTTGAAAAACTGCATGAGCTTGAAAAACAGTGGGATATCATCTTTTCAGCGGAATGGCTGCCTGAAAAGGAAAAATCAGCCTGCTGTCGTGATGGAAGTTCTTGAACAAACATTGATCCAAAGTGAACAGGATACGGGCAGTACATATTTTCGGGAACCGTTAAATATTGCTCTTGGTTTGATTGACAGAGATGGCATTTTAATCAGTTTTCATTATGACAGCCGAAGATTTGAGCCTTATTCCTGAAATATCGTCTATCCTTCAATAAAGATGGGAGATACATTGAAAGAGGAAAAGAAGTATTGTTTTATTGTTATCGGAGAAACTGACTGGAGAGCCATCGAAGAAACGGTTTATCTTAATCAGGTTCCAGGATTGGCAAAAAGTATTCTGAAAGCATCCGAAGAACCTCTTTCTGAAGGAACACCTTTGAAGGAACTTGACTGGTAAGTTGGAGACTTTGCCAAACTACAAGTTTGGCACTCCAGACAACTTCATTTGAAGACAGGTCACTCTATGAACAAAACAACAAGGATTCGGTTTAGCAAGGATTTTTCTGACTTATCCTTACCAATCCCTAAGTAGTTACACAATAATAACCAACCTGAAACAATGAAAGGAACAAACGAATGGGAGTTGTAGCAGACCAAATACAGGAACTGAAGGATCGGGAAGAAAAGATACTTCAGATGGGCGGCGAAAAAGCCGTTGAAAAGCAGAAGTCAAAGCCAGGAAAGATGACGGCCCGGGAGCGGATGGACTGTCTGTTCGATCCCGAAACATTCCGGGAAATAGACATGTTTGTCACGCACCGGTGTGTCAATTTCGGCATGGAGAAAGTGGAGATTCCGTCTGACGGCGTTGTCACCGGACACGGACTTGTCAACGGCAGGCATATCTTTGCTTATGCCCAGGATTTCACAGCGAGGGCCGGAAGTCTGGGTGAGATGCATGCCAAAAAAATCTGCAAGGTCATGGACATGGCCCTCAAAGCAGGTGTGCCGTGTGTCGGACTCAATGATTCCGGCGGTGCCAGGATACAGGAAGGTGTTGATGCACTTTCAGGTTACGGCCAGATATTTTACCGAAATTCCATTGCCTCCGGTGCGATCCCCCAGATTTCCGCAATCATGGGACCCACCGCCGGAGGTGCGGTCTATTCGCCGGCCATGACAGACTTTATCTTCATGGTAAAGGACACCAGTTATATGTTCATCACCGGCCCGGAGGTCATCAAATCCGTAACTGGCGAAGAAATTACCTTTGAAGACCTCGGCGGCGCCATGACCCATAATGAGAAGAGCGGCGTGGCCCATTTTGCCTGTGAAAACGATGAGGACACCCTCAATCAGATCAAAACGCTGCTGGGATATCTGCCCTCGAACAACATGGAAGAACCGCCTGTGGTGAACACCGGAGATGATCCCAAGCGCACAGATCCGGCCCTTGATGAAATTATCCCTGACAGCCCCAACCAGTCCTACGATGTCAAGGATATCATCTCTTCCATCGTTGATAACGGCGAGTTCTTTGAACCCCATGAGCATTATGCGAAAAATATCATTGTATGCTTTGCCAGGATGAACGGGCGAACCATCGGGATTATTGCGAATCAGCCCAATGTCCTGGCAGGATGTCTTGACATGGACGCGTCAGACAAGGCCACCCGGTTTATCCGTTTCTGTGATGCATTCAACATTCCCATGCTGACCATCGCGGACGTACCCGGATATCTGCCCGGAAGCCAGCAGGAGTGGGGCGGCATTATCCGGCATGGTGCGAAGCTCCTGTGGTGCTACTCAGAAGCGACCGTTCCCAAACTGCTTCTCGTTACCCGCAAGGACTATGGCGGATCCTATCTTGCCATGTGTTCAAAAGATTTGGGTGCAGATATGGCCATTGCCTGGCCTAGTGCTCAGATTGCAGTCATGGGTGCCGCGGGTGCCGCCAATATCATCCATCGGAAAGAGATTAAATCCGCGGATGACCCTGTTGAAAAACGGAAAGAAAAGATTGAGGAATATGATGATCTTTTTTCAAATCCCTATTGCGCTGCAAGCAGGGGATATATTGATGCGGTTATCATACCGAGCGAGACGCGGCCGCGTCTGATTGAGGCATTGGAAGTCATGTGCAGCAAACGGGAACTTCGTCCTCCCAAGAAACATGGAAATATTCCGATGTAGCAGTTTGAAACGCAAACTGGAGACTGGTAACTTGATAATCCGGTTTTAGGAGATCCGAATATGGATAAAAAGAAGATGACAGCCGCAATGGCGGCAGTGATGAATTATATTCAAACTGAGGAAGAGGCGATCTGTATGACGGGCGTAATGCCCGGAGGTATGCCTGAAGTGCCATGCGCGCCTCCGGCACCGTTGAAGCTCTGGGCTGTCAGCGGCCGCCAGGCGCAAATGCAGATGCGTAACCTGATGCAGATGAAAGCCTTCAGATAATTTGAAAACTGAAAACTGAAAACTGAAAACTGAAAAATTGAAATTGGAGATTGAAGCACTGTTCTCAGTCTTCAATTCTCAATCCTTAAATAGAGAGGAAAAAATAATGAGTGATCACAACCAGGTAGAAATGACGAGCATGGACTACAGCAACGACAGGCCAAAGGCGGCAAACCCTGTCAAAATAGAAGACCTGACCCTTCGTGACGGACATCAGTCTCTTTTTGCCACAAGGGGACGGACCGAGGATATGATTCCGGTGGCCGAAATGATGGACGAAGTCGGCTTCTGGGCACTGGAAACATGGGGCGGTGCAACCTTTGACACCATGCACCGCTTTCTGAATGAGGATCCCTGGGAAAGACTCAGGACACTGAAGCGATATGCCCCGAAAACCCCTTTTTCCATGCTTCTCCGGGCACAGAACCTGGTCGGATACAGGAACTATGCGGATGACCTTGCCCGCGCCTTTGTGGAGAGAACCGCGGCAAACGGTTTGGATATCTTCAGAACATTTGATGCGCTGAACGACTACCGCAATTTTGAGACTGTCGTTCCGGTGATCAAGGAATGCGGCAAGCATTTCCAGGGCTGTATCTGCTACACCCTGACCGAACCGAGGCTGGGCGGCGAAGTTTATAACCTTGAATATTATGTGAAAAAGGCAAAAGAGCTTGAGGCTATGGGAGCGGACAGCATCTGCGTCAAAGATATGGCCGGCCTGATCGCTCCGTATGACGCGTATGCGATCATCAAGGCGTTGAAGGCGACCGTGAAACCGCCGATTCATCTGCACAGCCACTTTACCTCCGGCATGTCTGCGATGTCGCATCTCAAGGCCATCGAGGCAGGCGTGGATATTATTGACACCTGCATGTCACCGTATGCGTACCGCACCTCCCACGCGGCCATTGAGCCGCTGGTGATGACTCTGATCGGGACGAACCGGGACACCGGCTTTGATATTAAGCATCTCGCAAAGATCAACGAAGTCCTTGAAAAAGAGGTGATGCCGAAATACAGGCATCTTCTGGATGACACAAAGATGTCCATTATTGACATCAACGTGCTTCTCCATCAGACCCCGGGCGGAATGCTCTCGAACCTGGTCAATCAGCTCAGGGAGATGGATGCTCTGGACAAGATTGACGAGGTATATAAGGAACTCCCCAGAGTCAGAAAGGAACTGGGCCAGATTCCTCTGGTCACGCCCACCAGCCAGATTGTCGGCATCCAGACCGTCAACAATGTGCTTTTTGATGACGAGAATGAGCGGTACAAGATGCTCACCGCCCAGGTCAAAGACTTGTGCTACGGCCTGTACGGAAAGACTGCGATTCCCATTGATCCCGAAATCCAGAAAAAAGCCCTCAAAGGCTACGCGAGGGGAGAAGAGCCTATCACATGCAGGCCGGCTGAAGTGCTGGAGCCTGAACTGGAAAAGGCCAAGGAAGATGTCAAGGGGCTTGCCGCGGACTTGGATGATGAAATCATTTACGCGATCTATCCGGTCACCGGCAAACGATTTCTGAAATGGAAATATGGCAAGGAGGACGTGCCTGACGAAGTGAAGCCCAAGACACTGGAACAGGCAAAGGCTGAACAAGAGGTGATCCGAAAGGCAAAGGCCGGCCTGCTCGTTGAAAAGTCGGAAAAAGAAGCACCCCCCAAAGGCGAGAGCCTCCGCACATTTAACGTATTTGTCGAGGATGATTATTTTGAGGTCGGCGTGGAAGAAGTTGGCGGGACACCGCTGATAAATTATGTGCAGCAAATGCAGGCCCAGATGCCGGCCGCACCTATGGCCGCACC
>JAOZLU010000014.1:15273-24348 GCA_029934695.1 Desulfobacterales bacterium
GGCCGCACCTATGGCCGCACCCATGGCGATGCCTGCGGCACCTGCCGCAGTTGCGTCGCCTAAACCTGCCCCTGCCGCACCGTCCGAACCTGCGGCCAAACCTGAACCTGAGGTAGCTGAAACACCTGCGGATGGCACGACGCTTACAGCACCAATGCCCGGCATGATTGTCAAGTATGAGAAACAGGTCGGCGATTCCGTAAGCGAAGGCGAGACCGTTGTTGTTCTGGAAGCCATGAAGATGGAAAATGCCCTTCCCGCACCGGTAAACGGCACTGTCAAGGCGATCAATTACGGCAACGGCGATTCCGTGGCAAAAGGTGATGTGCTTTGTGTCATCGGATAGTTTGAAATTGGATGTTTGATGTTTGATGTTTGATGTTTGATACTCGATGTTTGATGTTTGATACTGGCAGTTTGAGAGCCGCATCAAACATCAAACATCAACATCAAGCATCAAGCATCAAATTAAGGAGAGAATATGAAAATTCATGAATATCAGGCAAAGGAATTATTTAAAAAGTACAATATTCCCATACCCGAGGGCGGGGTCGCTTTTACGCCTGACGAGGCTGATGCGGTCGCGGGAAAACTCGGGGGCTTTCCGGTGATTGTGAAAGCCCAGATACATGCGGGTGGCCGGGGAAAGGGTGGCGGCGTGAAGCTCGCCCAATCCTCGGACGAGGTGAAAAACATTGCCGGCGAGATACTCGGCATGAATCTCGTCACCCACCAGACAGGCCCGGAAGGCAGACTTGTCAAGAAGCTCCTGGTGGAACAGGGACTCAACATTGAGAAAGAGCTTTATCTGAGCATTGTTACGGATCGGGAAACAGCCAAGAATGTGATTATGGCCAGTGAGGCCGGCGGAATGGATATCGAAGAGGTCGCCGCAAAAACTCCTGAGAAGATCATCAAGGTCTTTGTTGACCCGCTGCTGGGGATTCAGCCCTATCACTGCCGGGAAACCGCATTTGGCCTGAATCTGTCACCCGCGGCCATGAAGTTGTTTCATCCCATGCTCAGAAACCTTTATAATCTGTTTGCCGACTATGACTGCTCCCTGCTGGAGATCAATCCCCTTGTGATTACAGCAGAACAGACAGTGATCGCTCTGGATGCGAAGGTCAATTTTGATGACAGTGCCCTGTTCCGTCATAAGGACATTATGGAATACCGGGATGTTGACGAGGAAGATCCCCTGGAGGTCGAGGCGTCAAAATATAACCTCAACTATATTAATCTGGACGGGAATGTCGGGAATATGGTCAACGGTGCCGGGCTGGCCATGGCCACCATGGACATTATCAAGTTCGCAGGTGCGGAACCCGCAAATTTTTTGGATGTAGGGGGCGGAGCCAATGCGGAGATGGTTGAGAACGGTTTCAGGATTATCCTCAGCGACAAAAATGTAAAGGGGATTCTGATTAATATTTTTGGCGGAATACTGCGTTGCGACGTGCTGGCCGAAGGCGTTGTTCAGGCGGCGAAAAAAGCAGATATCAATGTCCCTGTGGTTGTCCGCATGGAAGGCACCAATGTTGAGAAAGGTCGTCAGATTCTTGCCGATTCCGGCCTGAATCTCACCACCGCGGTGGATTTGAAGGACGCGGCGCAAAAGGTTGCAGAAATTGTTAATTGAGAATTGTCCTGCTGTCCGTTGTCATTGCGTCTTGGCACTGACAACTGACAACCGACTTACATAAAGGGGAGTAAAAAGTGAGTATATTTGTTGATAAAAATACGCGCTTGGTGGTTCAAGGAATCACAGGCAAAGAAGGACAGTTTCACACCCGCCAATGCGTTGCCTACGGGACAAATGTTGTAGCGGGGGTGACCCCGGGAAAAGCTGGCCAGAAAATGGACGACGTCCCGGTTTTTAATTCAGTAAAGGACGCGGTGAAAGAAGCCGGTGCCAATTGCAGCATGATATTTGTGCCGCCGCCTTTTGCAGCAGATGCGATAATGGAATCGGTGGACGCGGGGATTGATCTTATTGTTGCCATCACCGAAGGAATTCCGGTCATGGACATGATGAAGGTCAAGAACTATATGACTGACAAGTCCTCACGTCTTATCGGGCCGAACTGTCCCGGCATCATCACCCCCGGGGAGTGTAAAATCGGCATTATGCCGGGACCGACGCATAAACCCGGGGGACCCATCGGCGTGGTTTCCCGCTCCGGGACCCTGACTTATGAGGTGGTTCATCAGTTGACCATGCAGGGGATCGGACAGACCACCTGCATCGGCATCGGCGGCGATCCGGTGAACGGCACCAACTTCATTGACTGCCTGGATGCCTTTGAAAAAGATGCGGAGACCAAGGGCATTGTCATGGTCGGAGAAATCGGCGGGAACGCGGAAGAAGAAGCAGCCGCGTTTATTAAAGAGAAAATGACAAAACCGGTGGTTGGATTTATCGCAGGTCTGACTGCGCCTCCGGGGAGAAGAATGGGACATGCCGGAGCAATCATCAGCGGCGGGAGTGGCACGGGCCAGGGAAAAGTCACCGCGATGAAAGAATGCGGCATCCATGTCTGTGAAAATCTTGGTACGCTTGGGGAATTGTGCGCCAAGGTGCTTGTATAGGAAATATATGGCTGTAAGCTGTGATTCCAAGTTTTAAGCTGTCATTTCACAGCTTACAGGCGTATGAAGCACCTGCTACACGGATTAATGATTTTCTGATTATAACGCTTTTAAGGGAGGCTGAAATCAGCCCTGCATCGCACCTTTTTAACCACAAAGGCCACAAAAGGGGCACAAAGCTTAAACCTGCACGTTCGGCCGGATCTGTCTGTAGGTGCGGGAGCCTCCCCTGAATCCGTTATAATCAGATGATTTTATTGATGGTAATTTTCGGGATGAAATCCGGCAGGAGCATCTGAATCAAAATTATGAAACGCTGAACCCTGCCAGGCTCGGCTCGGATTGCCAAATCCAAACCATCTGCCGGATTTGGCAATCCGGTTGAATCAAAATCCGAATCTGCTCGGCAGGAGCAGGGAACAGGGAAGTTATTTGGTCACAGTTTCTTAATTAAGGAGAACAAATTGGGAAAAAATACAACATCTGTTGAAATAAACACCGACATAAAGGAAAAAAAGCTCTGGCCTTATGGTGAGGCGAATAAGTTGTTAAAACGCTATGATTACAGTCCGGATCACATTTATACTTTTGAAACCGGGTTCGGCCCTTCAGGATTTCCTCATATTGGCACATTTGGTGAGGTTGTAAGGACTGAATTCATTATCAATGCGCTCAAGGAGGCCGGATTCAAAACAAAACTGATTGTTTTTTCAGATGATCTGGACGGGCTTCGCAAAGTTCCTGAAGACATGCCGGATTGGCTTGGAGAGCATCTTGGAAAACCTGTGTCGTCAATTCCTGATCCTTTTGGAGAATGCGAGTCCTTTTCTGAACACATGAATGAAAAACTCAGGCAGATGCTTGACTGGATGGAAATGGACTATGAGTTCAGAACATCAAGAGAGAGCTACGAAAACGGAGATTTTGATGAAGCCATCAAGATATTGCTGCGTAACTACAATACGCTTGAGAAAATAATAGCCCCGACTTTGTCCAAAGAAACCTTGCAGGACTGGTATCCGTTTTTTCCGATATGTGAAAAATGCGGAAGTGTTCTGACGACCATGGTTAAAGATGTCAATGCCGAAGGTGACACAGTTCAATACTCATGCACGAAAACACACGGAGTGCTTCACGGCTGCGGGTTTGAAGGCTCTCAGACCGCGCTTAAAGGTCATGGCAAAATGACATGGCGCGTGGACTGGCCCATGAGGTGGTACGCGCTGGGCATTGATTATGAACTGTACGGCAAGGATTTAATTGAGTCGTTTAAGATCGGCAGACGGATTATGAATCAGATATTCCGCACCAAAGACCCTGAAAATATGTTCTATGAAATGTTTCTGGATGAGGGCGGAGCAAAAATTTCAAAATCAAAAGGCAAGGGGCTTACTGTTGAAGAATGGCTGAAGTATGGCACAACCGAATCCCTTTATCTGCTGATGTACAGGCGTCCCAGGAAGGCCAAAGAACTGTCATTCAATATTATCCCGTCTTATGTGGATGATGTGATCTCGCTTTCCTCAGGCTATCACAGCAAGACAGATGTGAAAGAGCATGAATTTGAATTCATTACACGGTTTCATGCAAAAGAGACGGCTTTTCCAAATATCAGTTATATGCTGATATGCAACCTGATGACCGCTCTCAAATCAGGTGACAGCAAACTGATAAAAAATTATCTGTCCCAGCAAAAGGATTTGACGAATGAAGACCTTGAAAGTGACTTTTTAAGCGGCATGATTGAGAAAGCCGGAAAGTTCCATAATGATTTTATCTCTGCCAAGAAACATGATATTGCTTTTTCTGATGAGGATATTTTTCTTTTGGGGCAGTTTGTGGGACTGCTTTATACGGAACTGTCGGCAGAGGAGATTCATAACGCTGTTTATACCATCGCACGGCAAAATGACAGAAACCCCAAAGACTTCTTCAGAATCATATATCTTGTTTTTATCGGACAGGACAGGGGCCCGAGAATAGGCTCTTTTGTCAAAATGATCGGTCAGGAAAAAAGTGTTGAAATTATAACCGGTGCGATCAGGGCGTTCTTTGATGAGAAGAACCGGACTGAGATGGAAGCTTAATCCCATTTATAAAAATAACCCGTCATAAGCTGCCATTCCTGCGGAAGCAGGAATCCAGCAGGCGCACTCTCATTTTATCGGGAATGAGATGACGGGTTGTTTTTTGATTATGCACTTAATTTTAATTTAGCTCAAGAGACATTGTTTAAAAAGGATTATTGGGAGAATACAGCTATGACAAATGACAAATATAAATTTGCTCAGGGCATTGATGAAGAGGAGACTTTAAGTGATGAATCTATAAAACAACCTTACGATCCAAGTAGGATTCAGGTTGACCCCAAACCGATGACTGTATTTCAGGTGATGCGAAAGATAGAAAAAAAAGAAATCAACCTTCAACCTGATTTCCAGCGTAATATCGTATGGGATGAGATACGTCAGAGCAGACTTATAGAATCCATACTGATACGGATCCCTCTGCCTGCGTTTTATCTGGATGCCACAAACGATGATAAGTGGATGGTGGTTGACGGACTTCAGCGTCTGACAACTTTGGATCGTTTTATCAATAAAAAAGAGCTTCGCTTAAAAAATCTTGAATTCTTAGGTGATCGAGTAAATGATGAGGGAGAAAAAATTTTTGATGAAAAAGGTTTTGATGAACTTCCTCGTAACTTTCAACGGGTTATTGAAGAAGCTTATTTGCACTTATATGTGATAAAGCCGGATACCCCTGCTGAGGCAAAATTTTCCATTTTCTATCGTATCAATACAGGCGGAATGGTATTGTCGGCACAGGAAATTCGCCATTGTCTGTTTCAGGGAAGGGCGACAACGCTGCTCAAAGAATTGGCTGAGTCAGATGAATTTGTGGACGCGACCACCGGTTCCATTAACACCAAGAGAATGGATGATCGGGAATGTGTACTCCGCTATTGTGCATTTCACCTTATGGGTTATAAACGATATCGAAGACCAGATCTTAATCATTTTTTAAACAAAGCAATGGCTATAATTAACAAAATGAAGCAGAAACGTGCTTCAAAGCTTGAATCTGAATTCAAAAAATCAATGGAAATTTCAGAAAAAATTTTTGAAGAAGATGCCTTTCGTAAAATGTTTGAAAGGAATGGGCGAAAAAGCCCCATTAACAAGGCTTTGTTTGAGGTATGGTCTGTGTGTTTGGAGCAATTTGATGAGGATGAACTTTCAGATAATAAAGAAAAGATCATTAACGGCTTTATAAATGCAATGAATAAAGATGATGAATATGTAGCATCAGTTAGCCAAGGCACCGGCGGTGTAAAAAGAGTTCATAAGCGTTTTAAAACTACACTCGAAATTATCAAAGGAGCTATCTCATGATCTCCAATTTAAGAATTGAACGATTTAAATGTTTTGAGGATGTGAATATAACCTTCGGCAAAATAACCCTTTTCGCAGGAATTAACGGAACCGGAAAGTCAACGGTTATTCAGGCATTGCTACTTCTAAGGCAGGCTTATGTCACAGGAGCTTTGAGGGAGAACAGACTTCCTCTGAATGGCGATATAGTCAAAATTGGCACAGCCAAAGATGCCCTGTATTACGGCAGTCAGGATGATTCTGTTGCTTTCACTGCAAATTTTAGCGAAAAACCGGAGCAGTCATTCCGCTGGTTCTTTAACTATGAAAAGGAAAATCCTGACAAATATTTTATGGAAGGCATTTCTCCGAACATGGATTTGCCCTCATCAGGAATTTTTGGACCGAGATTTTTTTATCTTATGGCTGAACGTCTGGGACCCCGACTGACCTATCCGATGACAGAATTATCATATAAGGAAATGCATGTTGGCTTTCAAGGGGAATATACAGCGCATTGTCTGGCCAAGTTCGGAGATGATCCTATCCCCAATTCAGACCTTGCATTAAAAACAGATGAAGGGATCATCAATTCCTCCCTTGGACATCAGACCCAGCTTTGGATGCGGCAGGTCACACCTTATGTCATGTTTAATACCGAATCTGTAACTCAGACGGATTGGGTAAAACTGGGCATTAAGGTTTATGGTGAACAGACGGATTATATGCGTCCCACTAATTTGGGATTTGGTATTTCTTATACGCTTCCTGTCATTGTAGCGGCTCTCATGGCAGAACCGGGAACCATACTGATTATTGAAAACCCGGAAGCCCATCTGCATCCTGCGGGCCAGTCGAGGCTTGCTCAGTTTCTTGCAAAAGTCGCAGAAAACGGGGTCCAGGTTGTTCTGGAGACTCATAGCGATCACATTCTTAACGGCCTTCGCGTCGCGGTAAAGAAAGGCATGATCAATAATCCTGATGATATGAAAATGCAGTTCTTCTCCCGTGGCAAAACATTGGGAAGCAATATCGTGAAGAAGCCTCGAATTTTCAAAGATGGTGGCATAGATCATTGGCCGCTAGGATTTTTTGATCAATTTGAACTGGATTTGGAGGAGTTGTTCTGATGTATGTTCTGATAAATGAGTTGTCTTTTCAGGCACAGGGCCGTGATCGTAATCACGCTCACCAATTAATGGATGAGTTGGTTTCAGTGATCAAATCACTTAAAATCCTTCAGAAAGAAGACCCTGTATGCACTTCGGAGAGACTGTGGGAAAAGAAGATTGCTTCAGAATACGATGTCTTTCAATGGCTTAATAAAATCAGCAAGAATCAAAATCAACTGCGCTGGTTTTGGACAGTTATTCGGAAGGGGCCGCATATTGAAACTCTTTTAGATGATTATCATGAATGCCAGTTTCAAGATGAGGATGTGAGTTACAGTTCTCTGGCAGGAGCGTTCTTTTTTGACGGAATATTGACAAGTCTGCAAAATTCTGACCGGTATGACTCGGAACGAATTTGTCTTAGGTGTCAAGGGGAAGGAGAACCTGAAAAATCTAAAATTATCAATGTTTTCAATGCTGAACAGGCGGCTGATGTTATTGAAGAACTGACAAAGGGGATATATCAGGATATCTCATCATGGAATGATTTATGGACACAGAAAGATGTTTTATTTCCGGAACTTTCATTTTGCGAATGTGTTCAAAAACAGTTGGATAGACTTGATCTTTCGCCGATAAATGTAAAGATAATTCAGGAACATTTATCTAAAATGAATGAATACAGTCAGAAAATAAGCGACGATGAGAAAATTTTGCCTGATTATCAAGAAATGGGACTTGAAGCGACGAAAGAAAGCAAGGTTACGCTTAAACATTATGGCTATCAAAGAGAATTTATCTGTCCAGATGGAGAAAAGAGAATATTTGAATGGCATAGCAAACAAAAAAGGCAGAATTTGAGAATTCACTTCTACCCTCCAAATGACAATAATAAACAATTCCTTATCGGCTATATTGGCCCGCATTTGGATACATACAAGTATCATTGAAAGTGTGCCTCACTTTTTTTACAGAAACACTTGTCGCCTCCGACTCAGACATCGGAGACATCATCGGAGGAACCATCATAGATGCAGGCAGCGCAGCGAAACCCACCTTTTGTACAGATGGTTGGTTCCGCTTCGCTTCACCCACCCTACGTTCTAATCTTAAAACGGACGGTTATGGCAGAAAAACAACCTATTATCCAAGTAAAAAATTTTGTTGCCCAGTACGGCGATGCCCGCATCATTGACAATATCAGCTTTGATGTGTATAAGGGGGAAGTATTCGTCATCTTAGGAGGCAGCGGGTGCGGGAAAAGCACGCTGCTCAGGCATCTGATCGGACTGAACAAACCCTTTTCAGGCAAAGTTTTCATTGACGGGAATGATATCGGATCATGCGATGATGAGATGTTTCATCATACCTTACGGAAAATAGGGGTACTGTTTCAGAGCGGTGCGCTCATCGGTTCCATGACCCTTGGAGAAAATGTCACACTTCCCCTTGCAGAATATTCCGGTCTTCCCAAGAGTGCCATTGCCAATCTTGTCAGGATGAAACTGGGGATGGTCGGGCTTGGAGATTATGTACATCATCTGCCCGCTGAAATCAGCGGCGGAATGAAAAAAAGGGCCGGGCTTGCAAGGGCATTGGCCCTGAATCCCAAAATCCTGTTCTTAGATGAGCCTTCCGCAGGGCTGGACCCTGTCACATCCGCAGAAATTGACGAGCTTATCCTGAAAATCAATAAGGCTGTTGGCACAACAATGGTCATTGTCACTCATGAACTCGCGAGCATCTTCACCGTTGCCCAGCGGGTCATCATGCTGGATAAAAGTACAAAGGGAATCATTGCCGAGGGAGACCCCAGGCACCTTAAAGAAAACAGTGAGAATGCTTTTGTCAGGCAGTTTTTCAACAGGCGAGGGTGAGTTGTAGGGTGGGTGGAGGATTCCGATTTTTTACGCAGTAAAAAACGGAATCTGCAACCCACCTTGACTTTTGTCAGGCAGTTTTTCAACAGGCGAGGGTGAGTTGTAGGGTGGGTGGAG
>JAOZLU010000014.1:24448-29826 GCA_029934695.1 Desulfobacterales bacterium
GACTTTTGTCAGGCAGTTTTTCAACAGGCGAGGGTGAGTTGTAGGGTGGGTGGAGGATTCCGATTTTTTACGCAGTAAAAAACGGAATCTGCAACCCACCTTGACTTTTGTCAGGCAGTTTTTCAACAGGCGAGGGTGAGTTGTAGGGTGGGTGGAGAAAGCCGAGGGACGGCGAAGGCTTCCGCCTGAACATCGCCAATTCGATATGGAGCCACTGTCGGGCCATGATGTCCGGATATTTTCATGTCAGTGCGTTTCTTCTTCTTTCCTGACTTTCCTTATATAGTCATTCACATAATAAGGAAGATACGCATTCACAAGATATTCTTTGAAGTCACGCTCCACCTTGATCTCTGAAACGCACCATTCTTCAGCGGAGAGACAAAAAACGTCATATTCGCTGCATCCCCTCTTCCTTGCCATACTTGAGAGATATTCTTCATCACTGAGAGACCTCCCGCTGGCAGATCGTTTTTCCAGATATCGCATAAAAAACAGGTAGAGGAGAATGATCAGCAGGTAAAAAAGCAGCTCCAGTTTTGCCAAAATATCATCGTCAAACATTTTAAACCTCTGCTTTGTGCGGAAGAAACCCATTTTTTTCCCGAACAGACCGATTCCCCTGTCTGAAAAAGCCGAGTTTCTTTCTTATTTTCTTATTATTGATTGTTTTTCACTCTTTTCTCCTCTGCTTGTCAGTGAAAAATTCAAAAGTAAAAAGTTGAAAGTAACTCCTCAGAGTCCTTTGGCAAAAGCTTTGTCTCACTACTCCGGAGTATCGAAGCAAACCTTTATCCTTCATCCTTATTTCTTGATAAATCCCCATTGCACCATACGCTGATACGCCTGTTTTGCCTGAGGCCCCTGCTGAACACTCTGAAGGTAGCGACTGTATTCGCCTGCGGCTTCTTTCCTTCTTCCCATTCCGTCAAGGGCAAGCCCTTTAAAATATGTGGTATTGGGATTACCGGGCAGCAGTTGCTCATATCTTCTGAAGTCCTGGAAAGCAGCACTGAATCGTTTTCTCCTGGTCTTGGCAAATCCGCTGACATGGTATGCCTGGGCTTCTCTCCCATTGACCTGTTTGGCCTGCTCCGCATATCGCTGGGCTTCGGCGTTCTTATTCTGAGCCAGCAGGCATTTCGACATGAGCAGGAGTCCGGCATAGTCTCCCGGGGCCTGCTTCAGCGCCTTCCGGAAATGCGATTCAGCCTCTCCATATTTCTTTCCTGCCATGAGTGTTTCCCCTTTTTGCATCCCCTCAATGGCCCCTCTGATTGCCCGAAGCCTTGAGGTGTTATCCATGTAACGCTCCGTCCCCAGGGGAGACTTGAGCGTGGCCTTGTATGTGGTCTGAGCGTTCTGAAGTGCGGTTTTGTGGCGTTCATCGCTCATGGGGTGGGTGGCGAAGAGCGTGTCGGTGATACCTGCGGATTTATGTTTTGAGAGGCTGTTCAGCATCTCCATAAGTCCCACAAAGCCCTGTGTGTTATAGCCTGCCTGGACCATATAATCATTTCCCAGAGCATCTGCCTGGCGCTCGTTGGACCTGCTGTATGAGGCAAGCAACGCACCGGCCCCCAGCATTCCCAGTTGTCCTGCCAGGCCGGCATATTGTGAATATTTTGTTCCCACATAGGCGGTGAGTATGGCAATCCCGATATTGGTGACAGTGCTTTTTGACATCTGCTGCGCGGTGTGGCGGGCGTTTACATGGCCCAACTCATGGCCCAGCAGTCCTGCTAATTCTGCTTCATTATCGAGTTTAAGCAGAATTCCCCGGGTTATGGCGATGCTGCCTCCGGGAAACGCATACGCGTTTATGTATGTCGCATTCACCCCCTGAAAGGAATACGGCATATCAGGACGCTGAGTTTTTGCAGCGAGATTCTTGCCGAGTCCGGCGATATAATTGTTCAGGGCCCTGTCCTGCAATATGCCGTAGTCAGAGGAGAACTGATGAGGTGAGTTCTCCTTGTCAATCTGGACTTCCTGGGCTTCCGACATGAGCATAAACTGCTTTTCGCCGGTCACCGGATTCACCGCACATCCGATGAGAAAGCCTGCCGCGGACATTGATGTTACACGCAGAAAGTTCCGGCGGGTCATCCCATAACTTTTTATGATTTCTGACGAATTGTTTTCCATGATTCCCTCCTCCGTAAATTATGAAGGATACGGATGAAGGATGAACTGCCCTCCGGATTTTCACCAGTGCGTGTGGGCGGACCATCATCATCTTCGCTCCTTGTTAATACCCATAAGATTTGCATTGTTTTGTACAATTTACTATCCATTTAAGTTATTTCCCAACGCTCGCAGGGGATTGGCAAATCCCCGGCAAATAATTTGCAAAATTGTTTTATATGCTCGCAGGGGATTGGCAAACAATTGGCAAAATTGTTTTACATAATCAGCCAAGTATAAAAATCTGGGCCTGCGCCATTTAATTTACAGTCGGTCGGTGAAATTTTTCCCGATAGTCAGAGTTTTGTATGATCGGCGGTCTTTCAAGGGCTTCAATTTTATAAACATCCTGCTGAAGCTCGTCTTCTGCGACATTATATTGGATCATCTCATCAAAAATATTTTGCTTTATGCTGATATGTTCAAGTTTTTCAATACGATCCAAAAATGTTTTGATAATCACAAATGCCATGCGTCCCAGAGCTTTGGTATCCTGATACACGATCTCCGCTTTTCATAGAACCGGCTGATGTCCATCCAATCGGGATGTTGAGCGTTGTATAAAGATGATCCAGCTGAACCCCGTTTCTTTCAAAATCTTCGCAGATATTCGGGAGCTTTCTTCCCCAGAGCATTTTTTTGCGGTCCAGGATTCGAGAAAAGAGAACCCGAATCCCTCTGTGATGCTTGTTGTGATGATGAATTCTGAGGACAGCACAAGGGATTCAAAATCATTTGTCAGCCCTGCCTCAAACACTACATCCAGATTGTTTTTCCTGACATAATGTTTCCAGCCTGGAATCGAAAAAATCGACGATGTTGAAAATTTTATGCAACCCGTCTTTTTTAAACCCGGCCTTCAGAAATATGCTGTAATCCCGTGAGTTTATGACTCCGTAATGACAATCCGGCACATATTCATCTGGAAAGTATGCCAGGGGCCGCCCGTCTTCGGCAAAATCATGAAGCTGAAGAAACAGTTTCATGCCTTTTTTTTGGAGCACTTTTAAAATTTTTTAAAAATTTCTGTTCTTGGCAAGGACATCACACACATCCCTGAGCGTTTCCACCTGCTGTTTTAAGACGGATGTCACCCCTCCTGTTTTCAGATGATAATGGATAAATGCAATCTTCATCATATACCCGACAGTGAAAAGTTGGACATAAAAAGTTGGACATCAGCCAACCTGAGCTTATTGATACACTAATCTGAAAAATTTTTCAAGGGGAACTATGAAAAATGTGAATTTTGGGTGTCTGAACACATTGTGGACTGATTAAAGGATTTACAATTTTTTTTAATTATGATAATTCCATGATCCTGAAAATAAAATACCCTGAATCGGGTATATTGCTTAACAATTCGCAGTTTCACCTTCAGGCGGTTTTGCGGAACTACGGACTGCAGAAAGTGTCAACTGCTTTTATGGCAATATGAAGGATACCATTATTTATTTGGAGTTCCCTCATTTGGAATTAAAGTCCGAGGATATTGCAGATGTTATTTTTAAGATGCCAGCGCCGATGGCTCGTCATTATTCCGTTTTGTCTTTCCATGATAGTGGGTATATGTCTTTCAATGACGCTCCCAAAGATTTACATGACCGACACCCTGATTCTTGCAGGAGCTGCTGAGAGCGGCTCCGGCAAGCATGTCGAATCCCTTTCAGAAGCGATTGTTGAACAAAGGATAGGCTTTCTGGAACAGCAGGCCGGGAGCCGTACCTGTCTGGAGAAGATTATGCAGGAAACCGGACTCTGTTCAGGCCCGGAATACGAAAATATGTTTCCGGAGGAAAAAATTGCCAAAATGCGTGAAAACATGAGATTGGAGGTGACAACCTCCCCAATGGGCACTGGATCCGTCAGAATCACATTCAAAGGGGAGTCGCCTGAAAAGGTCACAAACGTCGTCAGGGCCATGTCCGCTTTTTTCATTGATGAAAACGCCAGAATCATGCAATCCGAGGCCGAGGGGAAAACCGCTTTCCCAGAGGATGAGCTCAGGTCCAAAGCAGAAGAACTGATGGCCATTGAAAATACCCTCAGAGAGTATCGCACAAAGAACATGGGTGCTCTTCCTGAGCAACTCAGCTCCAACCTGGCAATGCTTACCGGGCTTAGGAATCAGGTGAGCGAAAAGCAGGAAAGCATCAGAAGGAAAAAACTGACACGGATTCGGTTTGAGAGACAGATGACGGATATCCGGCAGGAAATAGAAAATTATGTGCCTGCGGCCGTGCCTGAAGAGGTCGTCAGACCGAAATCGGAATCGGAAAATATGTTGAAACTGAAGCAGTTGAAAGTGGAATATGTAAAGCTTACAACCCGATATACCCAGCGTCATCCGGATGTGGTGAAACTGAAGAGGAAGATCGCCGACCTTGAAACAAAAGTTGCGGAAGAGGCAGTCCCCGAACCCCCTAAGACTGAAAATGCAAAAAAGAAAGCGGACCGGATGGCTGCCGAATATAAATCTGTCAGAAGGAATCAGCTTGAGGCGGTAAAGAAACAATATGATGCGGTAAACAGGGACATAAAGACCTGGGAGCGTGAAATCTCAGGACTTCTCCGGAAGATAAGGGAATACGGGAAACGGATTGAGGATACGCCGAAAAAAGAGCAGGAGCTTATGTCTTTAAAAACAGATTATAAGAATATTCAGGACGCATACAATCTGCTTTTGAACAAAAAACTCGATGCTGACCTCGCTGTCAAAATGGAAAGAAAATCAGAGGGACCGAAGTTCCGCGTCCTGGATCCGCCCATGATGCCCCGGAAGCCTGTGTCGCCTGATCTTAGGGAATTATTCATGTACGCTCTGGGAATCGGTCTGGCCGTGGGATGCGGATTGATCTTTTTAGCGGAAAAGGCTCGTAACACATATAATGTGCCGGTCTATGAGCCGACAGGAAAAGGAATTAGAGTGCTTAATTTCATTATGACTTTTTTTTCTGTCCTGACTGCCTCTGTCCTGCTTTTCGTATTTGCAATACTTGCCTCAAAAGGCACAGATTATATGATGATATTCATGGCCCGTTTTCGGGAGTTGTATCGCTTTTGAGGCTTTCCTCTTTTGCCGGACGGGGTTGCAAACCCCGTCCGGCGAGAAGGAGAAGGTGAGAAGTCATCGGCAAACATTGCGGACGGGGTTGCAAACCCCGTCCGGCGAGAAGCACCGTCCGGCGAGA
>JAOZLU010000014.1:29926-31348 GCA_029934695.1 Desulfobacterales bacterium
CCGTCCGGCGAGAAGCACCGTCCGGCGAGATGTCATCGGCAAACATTGCGGACGGGGTTGCAAACCCCGTCCGGCGAGAGACGCAATAATTGACAGCGATATGTAATTTGGCAGTTTAATTTTTTTAATTCAAAATGTTAGGAGGATATAAATGAAATGTTTCAGATATGTGAGGAGCCTTATACTCATATTCCTGCTGTATGCCCCGTATGCCGCGGCTCAGGACGCTTACCCCGTAATCTTTGAAGCCATCCGGAGAGCGGTGCTGTCCACAGAGCGTTCCGGCATGCTGGTCACACTGAAGTATGATGTGGGGAGCCGTGTAAAAAAAGGAGCGCTGATTGCCAAAGTGGATACGGGCGACCTGAACCTGAGAAAGAAACGAAGCGAGTTTGCACTCAGACATCTGAATGTGAAGGTCAAGAGTCTGGAAAGGCTCACACAGCGTGGATTGGCAACAGATGAGGAACTTGCCGATGCCAAGACGGAAAAGGATGTCGTTTATACGGATATCCAAATTTTTAAACGGCAGATCAGCAAATCACAGATATTTGCCCCTTTCAGCTGCGTCGTGGTTCGCCGCTATATGCAGCGCCATGAATGGGTGACTGCCGGACAGCCGGTTGTGGAAGTGGTTCATCTCGGAGAACTTCGGGCGGTTGCCAACATCCCCTCCCGCGTGGCTGTCAGCCTGAAAAAAGGCGAATCTCACACCTTTTATGTGCATGATCTGAATATTTCAGTCACCGGGACAGTGCAGGCTGTGGTGCCTGAAGTGGATGAACTCAGCAATACAACCCAGGTACTCTGGGAAGTGGGAAAGACGGAAAAGGAGCTGCTCTCAGGGATGAAGGGGGAGGTTCGTATGAATCCGGCAGTCAGTGAGGAGCAGCCAGGTGGCGAGCAGCAAACAGGCAGTGAGCAGTAGATAAGTGATCTTTATTCTTTATCTATAATCGTCCATCTGCACGGATTGTGTGCAAGAAAGGATTTCAGGCCCGAGTAATCCCTGCTTATCGCTGATCCGTGTAGATGATCGGTCAATCCATGCAGATGCCGCCATGCTACACGGATTAGCGATAAGAAATGATTTCAGGTCGAATAATCCTTTCTTAACACATTTTTATAATTTTCTCATAAATCCTTTACTATCAGGCATTCATGGCTGTTTTCATCCGGTCTGCTTTACAGAAACCAGGAACAGACGTATGCAGAACAGAAGCCAAAAACAGAAAACAGCAAATATTTTATTCACCTAAAGGTACAGTTTTGCTTATATAACACACCATCAGGAAAATTTTATAAATATTTACTTGACATACCATGTTTGCCTGTTTATTTTTCCATAAATTTTTAAAGAGGCTATTTTAAAAAAAGCCGGGATAATGTTCCCAGGTTTTTTTTGAGTCTGTTAATCAATTA
>JAOZLU010000252.1 GCA_029934695.1 Desulfobacterales bacterium
GATGTTGGATGTTTGATGTTGGATGTTGGATGTTTGATGTTGGATGTTTGATGTTTGATGTTGGCTGAAATTTCATTTCAGTATTCCTGTAAACAACTGCTTTCAACTTTTCACTTTTCACTTTTCACTTTTCACCTTCAACTTATGAAATGACATACAACGAGACTGGCACTATACGAAAAAACTGGAGAGGACGCGTCAGGGTCGTCCTTGTTTATCCCAACACCTACTTTGTCGGGATGTCCAATCTCGGTTTTCAGACGGTTTATCATTTATTTAACCAGACTGATGATGTGGTGTGCGAAAGAGCATTTATGCCGGGGAAGAGCGGACAGGGCAAAATAAGGACCGCAGAATCCGGGAGGTTGCTGTCAGATGCTGATATTATTGCGTTTTCGCTCTCTTATGAAAATGATTATCCCAATATTCTGACAATTCTTGAAAAAGCAGGAATTCCGCGCCTGTCCTGCAACAGGGGAGATAACCACCCGCTTGTCATGGCTGGCGGGGTTGCCTGTTTCTTAAACCCGGAACCGATTGCGCGGTTTATTGACTGTTTCCTGTTAGGAGAAGCAGAAGCGTTGCTTCCCTCATTTTTTGCCTGCCTTTATGATCGGGGCATTGAATTGAATCGCCGCAGAAACGCCGGCTTTTCTGACAAATCCGGCTTTTTGAATCATCTTGCCCAAAATGTTCCTGGTGCTTATGTCCCGGAATTTTACCGGACAACCTACCATAAAGACGGAACCATCCGCTCCTTTGACCAGTTGTGTGACGCGCCGGCTCAGATTGAGCGCGTATTTCTGAAAGACCTTTCCCATATCCCCACATGCAGTAAGCTGTTAACCCCTGATACAACATTTCAGGAGATGTTTCTGATTGAGGTGGGCAGGGGATGCCCCCGCGGATGCCGGTTTTGCAGCGCGGGATATATTTACAGGCCCCCGAGGTTCAGACCTGTCTCACTTCTGGAAGACTGCATAAAACAAGGCGCGTCCTTAACAGACAGAATCGGTCTTGTGGGTGCTTCTGTTTCCGATCTTCCGGGACTGACAGACCTTTGCACCCGAACTTGCAGGGAGGATATTCGGCTGTCTTTCAGCTCGTTGAGGGCGGACGCACTGACACCGGAGCTTCTGTCCGTTCTGAAACAGAGCCGCGTCAAAACAGCGACCATCGCTCCGGATGCAGGTTCCGAACGACTACGCAGGGTGATCAACAAAGGTATTACCGAAGAAGACATATTAAGTGCGGCTGAACTCCTTGTATCCAACGGTATTCCCAACCTGAAACTTTATTTTATGATCGGGCTTCCCACAGAAACACCGGAAGATGTTGAGGCGATCACAGACCTGTGCAAACGTATAAAATCCGGTTTTTTGGAATGTGCAAGGGCAAAAAAACGAATCGGGGAAATCACCGTCAGCCTCAGTTCCTTTGTGCCCAAGCCGTTCACTCCTTTTCAGTGGGTGCCGATGGATAATGTGCAGTCTTTGAAAAAGAAAATAAAGCAGATCAGGACAGGCCTGAAAGGCGTGGCAAATGTCCGGGTCCATGCGGACATGCCGAGACAGGCTCAGATTCAGGCCCTGTTTTCACGGGGAGATCGCAAGGTTTCTGAAATATTGTCTCTGGCCGACGATAATCGCGGAAACTGGGCCAAGACGCTCAAAGCCGCATCTGTAAACACGGATTTCTACCTGTACAGAGAGCGGGAACCGGACGAGTTTCTCCCTTGGAACATTATTAATCACGGCGTACGCACGTCGTTTCTTGAGCGGGAGTACAAAAGGGCAAAACAGGGGAAGACCTCTCCTCCATGTCCCATGGAATCCTGTAATGCCTGTGGTGTCTGTTAAAGGTGAATCCGCTTTTTTATCCCTCATTTCAGGTGTCAGCCAGCTTTCAATTATTTAAATACCATAATATTTAAATATAGTATTTACTTTCAGTATGGTGTCTGATATATATTCTCAATTACTAATTTTCAAAAAATTGTATAAGTAAGGACCCAGAGATGAAGAAACCTCAAAAACCACCGGATTCCATAAAATTTCTGAAAGATAATAAGGAACTTATATTTAAAATAATTGATAAAACCGGTCTGACAGATTCAAAAGGAAGATACCTGCATTGGGATAAGATAAGGCATTTGAAACCGCCTGAAGGACTTACCAATGAAGAATGGTGGGCAGGAATAAAGCTGAAAAGGACCAATTTATACAATGAACTTTTTTTAAAAGATGAGCATGGGCATCCATTCAAATTTTGTGTGACAGATACAATACATCAGGATTTACATTGGTTGGACATGAATGCTGCCGGAACAATCTCAACCAACAAACCTGTAGCCAACTCAAATATGCGAAGTACATATCTGATCAAATCTTTGGTTGAGGAGGCGATCAATTCCAGTCAGTTGGAAGGAGCAACGACTACAAGAAAAGTGGCTAAGGAAATGATGAGACAGGGAAGAAGCCCCAAGGATAAAAGTGAACAGATGATACTGAATAATTACCATGCAATGGAATTCATCAGGGATTACAAATATGAACATCTTACCCCGTCCATTATTCTTGAACTGCATAAAATTGTTACTGAAGGAACTTTGGATGATCAGAGCAAGGCAGGTGTGTTAAGAGTCAAAGAAGATAATATCTGTGTAGTGGATTCGTCATCTTTTGACACGTTGCATTATCCGCCTGACGCATCATGTTTGGAAAAGAGGCTTGAACAGCTTTGTGCATTTGCCAACGGAGCTTCTGATGCGGGGTTTATCCATCCTGTAATAAGAGCAGTCACATTGCATTTCATGCTGTCTTATGATCACCCTTTTGTAGATGGCAATGGCAGAAGCGCACGGGCATTATTTTATTGGTCAATGATAAATCAGGGATATTGGCTGACAGAATTTATATCTGTTTCCAGAATAATAAAGCTTGCCCCAGCTCAATATTCCAGAGCATTTCTTTATACCGAAACGGATGATAATGACCTGACATATTTCATTATTCATCAACTTGAAGTTATTAAGAAGGCGATAACAGACCTTCATGATTATTTGGAGAAGAAGGTGAAAGACATTGAATATGCACAGGAAATACTTCGCAATGCAAACGGAATTGGCAAAAAATTAAATTTCAGGCAGCTTGCCTTACTCCGCCACGCTTTAAAACATCCCAGATTTATATATAAAATAAATGAACATCAGAATTCTCACGGTATTTCTTATGAAACCGCAAGAAAAGATTTGTTATACATGTCTGATAAACTGAAGTTGTTAACCAAGTTGAAAGATGGCAGAACTTTCATTTTTGTTTCACCTTCTGACCTTGAAGACAGAATAAATATGTATTGACAGCCTGTTGACACGGCATCACTGACCAATCAGGGCCTGATGGTAAAATGAATCGCATCCGACGAGTCCGGATTCACTTTCTGGGCCAGTCCGATAATTCCGTCTCCGTACAAGGGGGTTTCAACGCGCTTGACAATTCCCTGCTTTCCATTGACCAGCAGATAGGTTCCGTTCGTGCTTCGGTCAACCAGCACGAACCTGCCCCGACGGTATTCAATACAGGCATGGGAGCGGGAAACGCGGGAGCCTTCCACCACTATATCATTATGGGGCTCCCGTCCCATGGTGACACTGGGCCGATTCTGATCAATATTGATACTATGATCTCGAAATAGCAGCTTCAGGCGGGACTTTATCAGCACGGAAAGCGCAGGGCTGTCCAGTTCATCGGTTGCATCCGGCTCCCATATCAGTTCATGGATATTGAGTTCCCCGGTTTTGCCCTTGATGGTCGTTCTGTCAATGCACCGGGATATGGCCTGATATTCCGGCTTCAGCAGATTTATTGTCTGCTCTGTGGTGATAATCTGTCGCTGTTTGGCCAATCCCACCATACGGGAAGCAACGGTGACAGCATCCCCGACAACCTCCTTCCCTTTGATGACAACATGCCCTGTATGAATTCCGACGCGGATGTTCGGCGGGAAAAGACCGGACTTGTCAACAACAGGCATCTGATCAACTGCATAATGCATGGCTCTGGCTGCTTTCACTGCATCATCAGCATTTGAGAACGTACATAAAACCTCATCGCCTATGGTTTTGACAACTTTGCCCTGACATTGGGCTACAACTTTTGACAGAAGAAAAAGACAGGCAGAGATGAGGTTCTGAGCACTGCTGTCGCCCAAAGTCTCGTATATCTGGGTACTCCGGGCAATATCAGCAAAAAGAATTGTCAGAAAGCCGGTTTTAACACGTCTGTCCGTCTGCTTGCTGGCTTTATAATTTTCCCATGTCGAAGATAAAAAATCCTGAGTTCTGGGAAAATAGCCTGGCATTTTTTTCAATGATAACACCTCGCCCCTTTTTTTGCTGTATCTTCTCGACAGTGAAAAGTTGAAAGGTTAAAAGTGAAAAGCTGAACACTTTGAACTTTTTACCTTTCATTCTCAAAAATATATCTGAATTTGTAATATTATGCAAGGTCAAAGGAGTGCTGAAATGAAATTTTAGCACAACTGGCAGTCAGGTGCTGAAATTTCATTTCAGCACTCCCTTGCTAAAGATTGACTTTCCAAACGGTCCTGTTATTTTGAATGGCTTTTGCCGGTGAAGGAAGAACGCTGAGTTACTGTCGCTCAGATTTTCCTGATCACTTTCAACTTTTAACTTTCAACTTTTCAATTTTTTTGAGGAAACGATGAAACTTTCAGATCAGCAAAAACAGGCTGTGGAATATATTGGCTCCCCCACGCTGGTTGTCAGCGGCGCGGGATCGGGAAAAACAACAGTGCTGACAAACAAGGTGGCAAGTCTTATCCGTAACAGATACGATTCCAGGCGTATTCTGGCTATCACGTTCACAAACAAGGCAGCAGACGAGATGAAGACGCGTCTGACAGACCTGACAGGTCTGCCTTTGAAGGAGTTCCCGTGGGTGCGCACCTTTCATTCGGCAGCCTACAGAATTCTCAGGACTCACTGTCCGCTGCTGGGATACAGTACCCCGATCCAGATATATGCCTCGTACCAGCAGAAGAAGCTGCTTGAGGAAATTGTCACGGGAATGAATTTTGACAAAAAACATGTTCCCGCTGTTCTGGCGAATATTTCAAAGGCAAAAAATTCCGGCGATCCTCTGGCATATTTTGACCGGAAATCCCGTGTGTCCCGTATCCGGCTCATTGAAGTCTATAAAGTGTATGAAAAAAAACTGTTTGGCAGAAACGCTGTGGATTTTGACAATATTCTGCTGATGACCCGGAACCTGCTCCGGGATCATGAGGATATCCGGGAGTATTACAGGGACTTGTTTCAGTATGTCCTGTGTGATGAGTATCAGGACACGAATCCGCTTCAGGCCCTGCTGACCGACCTTTTTGTGAAGGACGGCAATCTTTTCTGTGTCGGGGATGACTGGCAGAGCATCTACCGCTTCAGGGGGAGCAATGTGGATCATTTTCTGTCGTTTCAGAAAAAATACAGGGATGCCAGAGTGTTCCGGCTGGAGCAGAACTACCGTTCCGCAGATGAGATTGTGCAGACGGCAAATCATCTGATCGGACACAATACGCATAAAATGGACAAACGATGCTTTTCCAAAAAATATGGGGGAACTGTTGATTTTAATGAATTTTCCGACGAGAGAAGGGAAGCGGAATGGGTGGGCAGAAAGGCTGGAACTCTTGCGAGCCTGGAGATTCCATACAGCAGGATAGCTGTGCTTTACCGGACCAAGTTTTGCTCTTTATCTTTTGAAAAGGCTTTCAGACGCCTCGGAATTCCGTATCAGATGATGGGATCCAAGGGCTTTTTTGAACGGAAAGAGATTCTTGATATCAATTCTTATCTCAAATCCGCTGTTTTTATAAAGGATGACGTGTCTTTTGATCGTATCCTCAACCTTCAGAGCGGGATCGGAAAGAAAACCATTGAAAAAATAGGCGAGGTCCGGACAGATGGCATGAGCCTTCAGGAAGCGGTTCGCAAAGTTATGGCTGAAAGAGTGATGGGCAAGAAAATTCATGGTATTCTCAAAAATCTGACTCAGATGCTTGATGCAATCAGGGACATGAAGCCGGGGCATGCCATCCATAAAATTTTATCAGACTTTGATTATATGGCTTATCTTGAAAAGTATTCAAAATCCAATTCAACGGATTTTGTTGCAAGAAAAGAAAATATTGAGGAACTGATCTGGTCGGCCTCAAAAAAGGATACAATTCCCGATTATCTCGAAGAAGCGGATCTCCTTCAGGAAGATAAGGCAGATGATGAAGAAGATGAAGATAAAGGCCGGGGCGTGAAGCTTTCAACTGTTCATGCAAGCAAAGGGCTGGAATATTTTGCGGTGTTCATCGTCGGGTGTGAGGAGGAGCTTTTTCCACATTGGAAGTCAACAGGCTCTAATGCGGAACTGGAGGAGGAACGTCGGCTGATGTACGTCGCCATCACCCGTGCGGAGAAATACCTGTTTATCAGCCGCACGGCGTTCAGAAGGGGACAGCAGGCCCGTAAAAGCCGGTTCTGGAAGGAGATTCAGGACGCTTTGAATTGATATTTGGTATCTGCTGAATTTCTCTTCAGACAGATCATCCCATAGTCTGATATGGGGTTAAAAATTTTATGATTTAAGAGGTTCTAAATGCTTTTTACAAGCTCACCGGCGGGCGGGTTTCCCGATTTGCTTCGTTGACTCAGTAGCCCGTCCGGTGCAGTACCGGGTTATTTTTTCACCAAACCGTATTGTCTCACTCAACTTTGAAGTCAATGTTGTTTTGATAGCGGATCATATACATTGTCATCTAATATTTTCTTAATGACACCGGACTGATGTAATTTTGCCAAGGCAGCATCGGTTTTGTTTCCGACATGTTCCGGAACATTCTTATTATATGCAATATGAAATTTTGAAACCTTGAACGGCTTGGCGGCATAAGTGATCTTATCGGAAAATCCCATTGCGGCGATGACAGTGCCGGTTCTGACAATATTGTCTATGGCTGCGTCTGTCATTCCGTCGGCAAGCATTTTCACATTGGTCTCATCATTCTCAGGCCTTCTGACAATGAAATCCGGGTTCCGAATGTCGTGCAGATATGGGTAGCCCAGAACAATGCCGATATTCTTGCCTCTGAGAGATTCCAATCCGGCATATTCGAACATATTGTCTTTGTTCATCCAGACAACAGTGGGAATACTGTAAATTTCAACTTTGCTGTATCTGAGTCCTTTCTTTTCTCTCTTCTCCGAATAAATAAGACCGAAATACGCATCATAATCACCGTCAAGTATTCCTTTTATACATCTTTTTATGGGGATATTCCCCCATTCGGTAATTCTGTATCTGAATTCTATGGCATCTTTTTTCAACACTTTGTTAAGTTCTTCCAGCACCTTCAGTCTGAAGCCCTGCAAATTGCCGTCTTTGTCAAGCCAGAACTGACCTGCCGACCTATATACAGGCAATTCGATAATTGTAGTCTCTGCGCTGACATTGCCTGCAATAATAATCATGAACAACATCAAAGCTATGGGAACCGCTTGTTTCATTTTTATTCTCCCTTCTTTTTGAAATATAACGCTACCCATCAGCCGCACCGCTTTTTGGTGTCGGCTGGATGGGCTGGTTAGGTCTTGTGATTGTGTTCTACGGCAATTACTACTTTTCCGTTGAAATGTCCTTCTCCAAAATACCTGAAAGCATCGGCTGTCTCTTCCAGAGAGAAACACTTATCTATAACTGGCTTTAATTTACCACCTTCAAAAAGCTCTATCAGATAAGCGTTGTCCTTGTTTGCTTTGTAGCCAACCATATACATTTTTTTATTTTCGCAAAGTGATCCAAAAGCTAAAAATTGAAGGATTCGAGAAGTTTTGCCTCCAACTGTTGCATAAATTCCATTTGGACATAATGCACGCTTATAATCAAAAAAAGAACGAGTTGTTTTAACATCAAAAATCAGATCATATTTCTGCCTATTTTGAGTGAAATCTTCTTTTGTATAATCAATGACATGGTCTGCACCAAGTGTACGCATCATGTCTAATTTTTCTTTGCTGTCTACACCTGTTATTTCTACATCGAATAATTTTGCTATTTGAATAGCTAATGTACCTGTGCTACCACATCCGCCATTAATCAAAACATTTTGCCCTGATTTAATCTTTCCAAAATCAATAAGTCTCTGTACAGCAAGATTGCCTCCATGAGGCAGACATGCAGCTTCCTCAAATGTCATACTCGAAGGTTTATGAATTAATTCGTTTTCACAAGCACAAGTGTACTCAGCAAAAGCTCCCCATCCACCTTCCGGCCGGACCTCCTCCTTATACCTTTCTCTCTCCGCAGGGAGACAGACAGCTCTCCCAAGTTCCCAGGCTGTCCCCGTGAACGCATGCCCTGGTCTCAGACCCCGGCGGTGTCCCGAATGCTCGCCGTATCGCATTCGGGACTGCTGCCTTCCGTTCAATGAAAAACGTCGGCTTTCCCCCCGGTTTCCCGGGGTTTATCCTTCAGTCCGCAATTATACCCATTTCGGGGATCAATACAGGGCCTGCGCCCTCGCCTTCCTCAGCTTCAGACACCCGTTACCGGGTTTGCCTGCGGGGTTGGCTACAGAGCTGTCGGCTCAACTTTGATCAGGCGGGACTTTCATTTATAATACGATCACCCGCCGGGTAACATTACCGAATTTCACGGGCTTACGCCCGCTCCCAACGATCCGGATTTAACTTGACACGAGCAATGCCGGGTTATTTTTTCACAAACCGTATTCTTTCACCCATTCTAACTTTTCCACCCTCCATCTTTTTCCTCCTCTATTTCTATTGCAATGGGATGATAAGGACAAACAATATCATCATCCATACAAACCTCCTCATCCGCCAGGTCATAGCCCTCATCTCTCGACAGAGGCTTCGTATATGCACGGAAGATTGTACCGTCTGAAAATCTTATTTTAACCTCTTTCCCGTATTTTGAGTGCCTTATTGCCTCTACGACTTTCCCCTTAATATCTTTAATAACCTCTTTTGCTTCCATATTCTAAAACCTCCCTGCCAAATATTTTTTTCGCCAGAAACCGGAATGCTTCCCAACCCGTTGTTACGGGAACCGATTTGTTTCGCAACCCCGGATGGTTTATTATGCGTCATTCCGACGGGTCAGACACATTCACAGAAAAATCGGGTAGGTCGGAGGCCTCTCAGCCCCCTTCCCCCCTAAGAACCGTGCATGAG
>JAOZLU010000253.1:0-3840 GCA_029934695.1 Desulfobacterales bacterium
TGCGGCTGTTACTGGAAAAAGCCGGAATTGATCCTGATCATGCTGAAGTGTAAGCACCGCCTGCGATATACAGACTTTAGCAAAAAGATTGTCCGGAGTGCAAAGCTTGCTTTGCGAGTCGTGCGCCCGGAACTGTAAAATTAATGAAGAGGAATTTTCAGATTTAATGAAAAAAGAAAAAGCATTTCTAAAAGCAAAACTCATTGAGTTTCAACTCAAGGTTGCCGAGCTGACGCATGCACTCTCGGAACAGGACCAGATATTTCAGGGCAGGGAAAAATCACTGTATCTCAGCCTCTTTGAAATCTCGGATGCTTTTGAGAATCTTAATGAAAATTTGTCAGCAAAGGAGGATAACTTTGACAAGACCACCCGTATGCTGGCCAAGAACATCCGCTCCATTCACAAAAAACTGACCAGAATGCTCAGGGCCAACCACATTCTCCAAATTGAATTCCCGGATAACATTGCCCGAATGGACTATTGCAAGGTTGTTGATACCAAAGCGTCGCCGGATATGGAAAATGAGACGATTCTTTCCGTGGTGAAAAACGGGTATATCAACAAGAATGAGAATATTGTGCTGAGAAAAGCCGAGGTGATTACGGTGCTTAACGATGCAGACTGCTGAGAAACCTGGCTTTCCAAAAAATTCGCTTTGTAAGCTTGAATTTTCATGGCAAAGTTGTAATAAAGAGTAAAAAACAGGTCACAAGGGCTTTAGCTTTTCAGAGTTCAGGTTGAAACAAGCGAGGTCCAAAAATGAATATCTCAAAGGAAAAGGGAAATCTTATGGAAAAAATTCGTACAGTTAAATTTGGTATCGTAATAGCAGTTGCACTTTTTATGATTACGGGATGTTCCGCTTCACAATTAACCGGAAGCAGCTTATTCGGGACATCGAAACAGAAGAGCAGGAAAACGCCTGTATATCATGATTTTGAAGATGTTCTCGTTCCAAGTGAGTTGAAAATTGACAAAAGATCATCCTTTGTCTATCACACGCCCGGTTTCTCCGGAGGGGTTCTTTCCCTGAAAGGGAGAGTTGAAAGCAATTCCCTGATCGCTTTTTTTGAAAGCAATATGCTCAGGGATAACTGGCGGATGATCAGTTCATTCAAATCCCCGCGTACAATCATACTGTTCCACAAGGAAAGCAAATGGTGTGTGATAAGCATTTCTGAAAAAGAATTCAGCACTTATGTTGAGATATGGGTTGCGCCGACGATAAATGAAGTCAAAAATGTACCTGGTGACGGGCTTATGAAGTAACCCTGACAGTGAAAAGCTACAGCCAGTAAATCGAAACGCCCCGGACGGCTCCCGGGGATTGGCAAATCAGCCGGGAATGTCTGGGATTTGCCAATCCCAGGCGAGCGGAAACGTGGCCCGGGAACAACTTTTCACCGTCGAATTACCAAACACCAATCACAAAACATGAAACACCTTATTTGAACTATGAAAACCGATATCAGCAACAAAACTGTCGTATTATGTGTAAGCGGAGGAATCGCAGCTTATAAAAGTGTGGAGCTGCTGAGGCTCCTTAAAAAGCAGGGGGCAGACGTCCGGGTGATAATGACTCAAAATGCCACGGATTTTGTTGGCCCGCTTACGTTTCAGGCCTTATCTGGCCAGACGGTGTGTACAAGCCTTTTTGAAGGCAATGACGCATCCATAAAACACATTGAATGGGCACAGGAAGCAGACGCGGTGGTGATCGCGCCTGCAACCGCCAATGTTATCGGGAAATATGCCAACGGTATCGCGGATGATGCCCTGAGCACATTCATGCTGGCGGTCACATCGCCTATAATCCTTTGCCCGTCCATGAATACGAATATGTACCAAAGCAAGCCGTTCCGGAGAAATCTGGAAACGCTGAGAACTGATGGCTGTTTTATCGTGGAACCGGAAGCAGGAGAACTTGCATGCGGCACCTCCGGTCCGGGACGTCTTCCTGATCCGCCGGACATACTGGACAGGATTTTATGCTGTCTCACCCCCAAAGACCTGAAAGGCAGACAGGTGCTTGTCTCTGCGGGGCCGACGCGTGAACACATTGACCCTGTGCGATTCATCAGCAATCCCTCTTCAGGAAAGATGGGCTATGCCATTGCAAGAGCCGCGGAACACAGGGGGGGAGAAGTTGTTCTGGTCTCAGGCCCCACAATGCTTCCTGATCCGCTGAATATTGAGGTGATCCGGATCACAAGTGCGGAGGAGATGGCCATTGCCGTGTTTGAACGCATGCCGACTTCAGATATTATAATCAAAACAGCGGCTGTTTCCGATTACAGGCCCAAAGAGCAGGCAACCCAGAAAATCAAAAAAGGAGAGGATGAGAAAGTTCTGGGCCTGCAAAAAAATCAGGATATTCTGAAAGAACTTGGCAGGCGGAAAAAAAATCAGTTCCTTGTCGGTTTTGCCGCAGAAACAGAAGCCCTTGAAAAACATGCGGGACAGAAGCTGGTGGCAAAAAATCTGGACATTATTGCAGGGAACATTGTGACCCGCCCGGATTCCGGCTTTGGAACAGATACCAATCAGGTGACGCTGTTTTACAGGGACGGAACAAAGGAACCGCTTTCTGTCATGGAGAAAGATGCTGTGGCCCATGTCCTTTTGGATCGGGTTGTTGAGCGGGTTTGTGCGGATAAGTAACTATTATACAAATTCCCGTACAATCAGGATGATGGAGCGGGTAAGTTGGTAATACGGGGCTTTCAATTTTTCATTTTCAACTTTCCACTGTCGGATAAATAATGTTTATTACTTTTGAAGGAATAGAGGGATCAGGAAAGACAACACAGATAAAATATATCTTTGAATTCCTGAAAGACAGGGGGCATGACTGTGTTATGACCCGGGAGCCGGGCAATACAAAGATCGGCAAAAAAATCCGGAAAATTCTCCTTGATCCGGATAATAAGGATATGGCTCCTCTGACAGAACTTCTGCTGTATATGGCAGACCGGGCGCAGCACATAAAGGAAGTGATACTCCCCTCTCTGTCTGAAGGCAAAATCGTTTTGTGCGACCGTTATTATGATGCCACAGTGGCCTATCAGGGATTCTCAAGGGGCCTTGATATTGAATTCATAAACAATTTGCACAGGCTGATTCTTGACGATTTGAAACCTGATCTGACCTTCCTTCTTGACCTTCCCCCTGAAATAGGCCTCTCACGCGCCTGGAAACAGATCGAAAACGGCGCACGAACACGGAGTGAAAGCCGTTTTGAACAGGAAACACTGGCATTTCATGAAAAAGTGAGAACGGGCTATCTTGCGCTTGCGCGTCTTGAACCTTATCGTTTCAGGGTGACAAACGCCTCAGCAGATGAAAGCCAGGTGCGAAATGATATCATGGCGGTTTTGAATGCGGTATTGTCCTGTACAAAGATGTCCCGTAAAGACTTGTGAAAATAACCCGTCAATTTAATGCCATCGGCGCGTCAAAACTGGTCAGCCATATAATAGACCACGCCTGCCAAGCTTATATGCGCATCCCACACCTGTCGTAACCGTCACAGCCCGAAACCATGAAATCGCTATTTCCCACTTTTAAGAAATTTCCAGAATGTTCATAATTTACCTCAGATGCAAAAAGTGAAAAACTGAAAGTGAAAAGCTGTCCGCAACTGTCTGAAATTATTCAGTGACAGATATCAGTCCGGGGAAATGTCGGATCACTGATTTCATTAAGTTACGAGAACTTACGACTGCCAAATTCAGAAACACTTATAAATAATGATATTGTCAGAGGCAGAATATTGCCCCTCCAGAATACTCTCTTTACCCTATTGACTTCTTACTTTGTTTTATGACATAAACTGAT
>JAOZLU010000253.1:3940-9251 GCA_029934695.1 Desulfobacterales bacterium
AGAATACTCTCTTTACCCTATTGACTTCTTACTTTGTTTTATGACATAAACTGATCGGGGGTTATTATAATGATTCAGATTTAAATTTTTCCCGGAACAGACTCTTATATACAAGCGATATGTCTGCCATAATACCCTGTTAATATTCTGAAATTTAAAATTCTCAGGCATCCGGGAATGGGGGAAAACAGGACCATCTGAAATCTGAAAAGCATTATTTCAATATCAGGCATCCTTCATTTTGCCTGAAAAGTTTACTCTTTTCAGATGATAAAAAGTTCGCAATTCCGCGGCACCGCCTGAAGGCGGAACTACGAATTTTTCGGGATTAAACCGATAAATGAAGCATGCCCAATATTATACCAAAAATTAAAAGTGAATATTAAATCTGTCGTGTCAGATATTGCCCATTTTCTCAAACCCGTAATTTTGGGAATTTTATATGACCCGACTGTACAATCAGCTTTTGACTTTCAATTTTTTACTGCCGAATTCAAGTGAAACATTGAGATTCAGTTCGTAACTCGCTGAAATTGTTGAACACCAGACATCGGTCTGGAAAATATGACTCTCAGCAGATCAAAAATATACCCGGTTTGCCGAATCCGAACCGCGGCGAGCAGCCAGGGCGTTTTCAGCCTGTTGAGAATAACAATTTATCTTTTATACAAGGAGGTGTTTATGACACAGGAAACTAATGACGTAACTGTTTCAGATGATGTGAATTTGCGGTCAGCAAGAATTTTAGTTCACTGTAAAAAGCTGATGATGGTGATGGTGATGTTGCTTTCATGCTTTTTCCTGAGCATTCCCTCCGGCACATATCAGGCCCCGCAATCTGTTTTGTCAATATCCAGAGTGGTGGGCCCGTTTCCCGTTCCGCAGATGCAGGCCGCGGCTGATCCCTTTCCCTTCCCGGAGGGCCTCAGACCACAAGTTGATTTTTGGAAAAAGATATTTTCCGAGTATTCAAGAAACCAGGTGGTGATTCATGACAGCCGCTACCTTGACGTCATTTATGAAGTCGTGGATACTTCAAAAGCAAGGCCCCCGGGCCAGAGAGATAACCCCGTAAAAGCAGCCCGGGAGAAGTATAAACAGCTTCTTGAAAATCTTCCCTGGGACACTCCCCAGAAGATGAGCAAAGAGGAGCGTCGGATTTATTCCCTCTTTAAAAATATTCCCGAATCGCCCATTTTTAAAAAGGAAGATGCTGAAAATCGGGTTCGTTCTCAGCGAGGGCATGTGGAAAGCTTCAAAACAGGCCTGACCCGTTCAGGAAAATATCTTGACACCATAAAGCAGATTTTTGCGAAGTATAATCTGCCAGAGGGTCTTACATATCTTCCAATGATTGAATCAGGATTTGACCCCCTTGCGGTATCCCATGCCGGTGCGGCGGGGATATGGCAGTTCATGCGACGGACAGGAAAACACTATCATCTTACAATCAGTGATTTCGCGGATGAACGCAGAGACCCGTTTTTATCCTCTTATGCAGCAGCCAGGCTCCTGAAAGACAATTATAATGAACTGAAGTCGTGGCCCCTGGCCATTACTGCATATAATCATGGTGCCAAGGGGTTGAAAAGGGCCGTAAAGCAGTTGGGGACAAGTAACATTGCCGATATTGTCAGAGGATATGACGGGCCGCGTTTTGAATTTGCATCCCGGAATTTTTATGCCGAATTTCTGGCAGCGTTGGAACTGGGGACTCAGCATGCCAAATATTTCGGAGAAATTGAATTCAATGAACCCCTGGAGGTCAGTCAGGTAAAACTGCCGGATTACATTGCTGCGGAAACTTTGGAAAAATATTTGGAAATCCCGGCAGATGATATCAGGAATCTGAATCCTGCGCTCAATCCGTCTGTCTTCAGGCCAGGAAAATTTATCCCTAAGGAATATCAGCTCAATGTGCTGCGGAAACACAGGAATGTGCTTGCATTGAAATATGAGGCCATTCCAGTCGCATTGAGATATGACTATATTCCACCAAAGAAGAAGCATCGTGTCAGAAAAGGACAGACGCTGTCGGAAATTGCCAGAGCACATAATTCTTCAATGAAGGCGTTTATGAAATTAAACGGTATCCGAAATCCTCAACGCATCAGGAGCGGGCAATTGTTGAAAGTCCCGGGAGAATACATTTCGCTGGATGGCGGGAGAGTATCGCAGCTTGAAAGCCGGTCGCCCCTATCTTCCAAGAGAGATCAAGGTGGAAAAGGTATCCGAAATCCTCAACACATCAGGAGCGGGCAATGGTTGAAAGTCCCGGGAGAATACGTTTCGCTGGATGGCGGGAGAGTATCGCAGTTTGAAAGCCGGTTGCCCCTCTTTCTCAAAACGAAACACCGGGTCAGAAAAGGCCAGACGCTTATGAAGATTGCGAAACTCTATAACACATCAGCAAAGGCAATTGTAAAATTTAATGCCATCAGCAACCCTCAGAGAATCAGGGCCGGGCAGTTATTGAAAATTCCTGAAGGATAAACCAGAAGGCGGGGGATTTGTCAATCCCCCGAGCGTCACGAACAGTCCCCCGCGAGCATCACGAACAATCCCCCGCGAGCGTCACGAACAATCCCCCGCGAGTGTCACGAACAATTCTCTGCGAGTGTCACAGAACTGATCTGTCCGGACTGGTTCAGAAATGCTCGATTTTCTCGGCTGTCCCGATTCCCTGCGACTGGCAGAACTCCAGTGCGTCCTTTGTGAATCCGCCGAGGGAGAGAAATGCAGGCAGGACACTCCTGTCGGGATTCTGCCGGGAGAATATGTCCGCCTTCTCCGCAAAATCCCCGACAACGGTTCTTCCGACCGGAGTTTTCCATTTCTTCACCTCGACCACGGCCACTCTGCCGCAGTCCGACTCGGCCACCACGTCGAGTTCCATGTTCTTCCCGTCATTCCGCTGGATCGGAATCCTGCGTCTCACATTGGTGATGTTCAGCCGGGCAGTGTCTCCCACGCCGGCAAAGAACTCGGACAGGGCAAAGCGTTTCCTGCTGCGGAACGCGGATGCGAGCTGCATTTCGGCGACCTTGCCGGTGAGATTGCTCAGCGATCCCCTGAGACTGTCCCTCTCTTTTCTCAGCCTCCCGACCTCCTCATGAAACTCCTGTCTCAGATCCGGTTGCGGAGCGAATTCGGCTATCTCCTCCTCGAATCTGCTCCTCAGGATCAGGTTCAGTGTGCCGTCCCGGAGGCCCCTGAACTGAATGTCGGAGCTTCCCCACTCTATCACATCGGCCTCCACGAGGAGGTCCAGCTTCCCCCGGATCTCGTCGGTGCTGATTTCCAGGGACAGGGCCTTCCTCAGATCCCTCGGTGTCCAGTACCGGTCCGAATATCTGCTCAGGTGCAGGAGTATCGCCTTCGCATTCCGGTCGTTCACCTTGGGCAGGGTGAGCTGGATGTACTCCCCCCAGGTCCGGGACATCTCCGAATACCGGTCCGTGATCTCATAGTTCACTGTGTTCACAACCCCTTCAGCGGTTGTCAGATCCCTCTCACCGAAATTGCTCTGGATCACACAGGAGATGAAAAACGGGTCCGACATGCAGAGTTCACTGATCAGCACGGCAGCCTCATTCGTGAGCGGCTCGCCGAAACACTCCGCATACCTGTAAACCGCCTCCAGCCCCTTCTCCGGCGTGAGATACGGGTCCATGTATATTTCGGACAGACGCCCCGCCTCCAGATACTTCCCCGCTATTTCGATGAGCCAGCTCATGTATGAGCCGGTCACCAGCATGGGTGCTATTTTGGATTCGGAAAGTGAGTGGAAGCTCCCCGGCAGAGTCTCAATGGGGCTGGTCTGATAATTCGGGTCCGGATACACATACCCGGCCAGATTCTGAAATTCGTCAATAATCACCAGAAACCGTCTTTTCAGAACCGAGGCGTACTGATGCGGGGCCGCGTAGGCGGTTTTCCACATCAGATCATGCCGGCGCATCTTTTCATCCTGAATGAGCGAGTCAGCATCTTCAATTAGGAGACTGACGGATTTTGCCACCCCGTATTCCCTTATCTTTTCAAGGGAAAGCGGTCTGGCAACCGGTGACGGGTCTCTCTCCAGAAAGGAGATGTACTGCGAGGCAAAGGCTCTGTAGTAGTCAATCGCGAAGTGGGGATACCAGATTTTGTTCTCGGGAATATCTATGTAAAACGGAATCACATCACCGTTCTCGCTCCAGAGCTGGTTGAAGATGCGTTGCACAAACGAGGTCTTCCCGCTCTTCCGGCGGGCAAGGATCACCCTCGACTTGGACAGCCTTTTCGGAATATTGGCGATCCATTTCCCGAAGTTTGCAAACTCTTTTTCCCGGCCCACAAGCAGGTCCGGGTCCCCGATCTTCTCCTCCAAAGGATATTGCATGTTCATTCTCCTGTAAGAGCTGTTATTGTATTATCCAAAGCTGTTGTGTTCTGTCCATAATTTGTTGCCCGAACCTTTTCCGGTGTGTCCGCATGTGAATTTGAATCCGGCTCTCGGATCGCTTTCTCCAATTTTTTCCACTTCAGCAGGGGCCGCATCATAATGCCCGTGCCCAGAGCCAGACTCGCCTGATTCAGCAACACCGCATGGATAATCTGAAAATTCAGAAAAAAGGCGCCGGGGATGATGATGCTACCCGGGATCATGGTTGTCACCAGTGCAGCTTCCATTGTTGCGTCAAAATCCTGGGACAGATCAAACAGGCGTACTATCTGGTTCAGACTCCCATCCATCAGTATAATTTGGGCCGTATCTGTGGCAATTGTTGATGCACCGCGCAGGGACACGGAGACATTGGCTTTTTTTAATGCGATAGAATCATTGATTCCGTCGCCCACATAGCAGACAAATTTTCCTTCTTCCTGCAATTTCCCGATCAGATCGGCCTTGTTTTCCGGCAAGGTTTCGGCAAAATAGTGATCTATTCCCAGTTTCCGGGTCAGGGTCCGAGTCGGTATCTCATGATCCCCGGAGATGACATACATGGATTTGCCATACAGTTTCAGTTCCCTGATAACCGCTGATGCCTCGGGACGCAGGATCGCATGTAATTCCACAGCCCCTGCCAGCTTATCGTTGACAGCAATCATCAGCAGGGAATGCCCCTGACGGTACCCCTCCGCATTGATCTTTTCTATATCTGGAGGGATAGCAATCCCCTCCGCGTTAATAAAACGGGCGCTGCCCACCCGAACAATTCGGCCCTCTGTCATCACAGTGATGCCGTAACCGACTTTGTATTCTGCATCACGGATCAGCGGCGCGCGGATTCCCCGTGTTTTTGCTTCGCGAAGAACCGCTTTTGCA